>JAXMMN010000553.1:0-1566 GCA_034366485.1 Bdellovibrionales bacterium | reverse complement strand
CGGCATGCCCGCTATTCTTGCGAAATTTGGCGAGAAATTAGGTCACTTAAAAGCCGGCGGCAAGCCGGGCGAGTTCGTTTCCTACCTGCAGCGAATTCTCAAAGCGCCGGCAATGGCAAAAGTCGCTGGCAGTGCCGCGACGGAAATCATGGCGATCCAGACGGCGCCAAGCTCTGGAGCCGAGCCTGACGCATCGAAAAAAGATACGGCAAAAGAATCGCCCACCGAAACAGATCCTAAGAAAATCGCCAAAGCGAAGTCCGAGTCGTTGATTCGCAATGTGGCCGCAAAAGTTAATCTGGTGAGTCTTTTGAAAGCGGGCCTTCACGGCACTCGGTCGGCTGCGGAAACCTATGGCCTTGGCCAAGCGGCGAAATATATCTTCAAGGCGGCTCACGAATCCAAACGCGCTATTCACAACGATAACTTCCGTCGATTCCTAATGACCCCAGCAGGTGAAGGATTCTTGAAATTGATGGTACTCAGTATGAATGATGGCCGAATCGACTTGGTCGCAACAAACTCACAACAGGCCTCTGATCAGAAGAGAAAAGCCGCGTTCATTACCAACATCGCCCGCTCTGGAAAAGCATGTAGTGCTGAGGACAGCGCGGCTCTTGCCGCAGCATCTAAAGGTGCTGCCTCAAGTCCTGCGATTTCTAGCTACACGTGTAAGGCGAATCCCAACACCTCGCGTTTCGATCGCCTGAAAAAGGAAATGCTGACTTTTGATGAAATTCCAAGTGAGTACATTTCAGACCTTCGGATTGTTTCGCGCGAACATCGCTTTCGCATGGCCGAACTCATTATCCAAATGCAGTTTCTCGATGGCGATCGTAGCCCATCAGAAGTTCAATACTTTCGTTCAACTGTCGCCAAGGCCCTTGGTGTAAGCGAAGTTCAAGATCTCGAGTACTTCGATCGAATTCATGCCTTTGTTGTTGATCGCGGAGGACTTGAACCATCGGCGAAACATCCGGCAGGATTCAAAATACGCGGAACAGCCGATCCAGCACCTTATGACATGGGTCAAGGCTACACACCACCCGACTCCCCACAGCACCCATCTCAATACCAAGGCCCGAGCGACGGCCAGAAACGAGATGGAAATTAAGGCTCGATTCTCTCGCCGTCTTCAGGCGGTCTTTCTAATGCTGACTTGCTTCGCTTTCATAGGCGGAACGAGTCCGTCGCGCGCAAGCGTTGATTGCGAAGCGCAGTTTCAATCGTTCGACAACGGTGTTCTAATTCACCTTCCAGAACTAATGCGTAGCGAGTTTGCCGAACTCGCTCCGAAACTGCGATCGCGGTTTTCACTTCGTTACCTCAAACGAGATCGCGTTCGCGCAACTGCCGAAGCCGAACGTCTTGTTGCAAAAACGCTTCGAGGAAAAGACACCAGTCTCAAGCTCACACCACTGGTGCTTGGACGCGACGCTCGCGTTCGGTCGATTTCTCAACTTTTATCCAATCGCCTCGAACACGCGGTGATTCGAGAACAACTGACCGAGCGACTTCTCGAAATAGGCTACCGAAATGATTCCACGAGAGCGCTGAAGTGGTCGG
>JAXMMN010000552.1:0-10514 GCA_034366485.1 Bdellovibrionales bacterium | reverse complement strand
CTCGCTTGGATTATCAGTCAGATTTTCGTCCCCGCATTTCAAAACAAAACTCAATTCCGCGCGATCGTGAGAGCTGCGTCCTTGAAGTGGCTAAAAGGCATCCTCATACTTGCTCTGTCGATGGGGCTTGCGGATTTGGTTTCCTATCGAGGAATTAAAGTTTGGGTAAAGCGTGATCGTCCAGAGGCGGCGGGCCTTCAACCGACACTACGAACCCATCCACACTCGGGTTGGTCTTTTCCATCCAATCATGCCGCAAATAATTTTGCTCTTGCGAGAACCGTTCAGTTCTTCGCTCCAGGATTCGCAGTCGCCGCCTATATTTTTGCTTTTGTGGTGGCATTTTCTCGGGTGTACGTTGGCGTGCACTTTCCGGGAGACGCATTGGCCGGTGCCCTAATTGGGTTTCTCGCTGCATCCATTGTTTGGCGAGTCGCCGGTGAAATCACTCGGCGACGAAACAGAAGGTCACAAGGCGCTGCTACTTAAGGTGGGCCTGACTAAAAGTGACGAATGTTTTTTTCGCGAGAAAACGAAAGATCCATGGTGGTAATTCGCAGGCGACCACAAAGGAAATGTGCGAACGATCGATAGACTTTTACCGCTACTGACGGATTCTTCTCAAAGAACGTTCTCAGACGATCAAAATCAAGTTTCACCAGTTCGCTTCGCTCAAGCGCAACAACAGTGGCAGACCGTGGCTCACCGTCGACAAACGCCATTTCGCCAAAATGCGCTCCGGTTCCAAGCTGAGCAACCTCGACGGCATCATCCTTTCCGGATCGACGAATTCGGACAGTTCCAAACTTGATGACAAACAAGGAGACGGCCTGATCGCCCTCGCTGAAAACTTCATCGCCAGGATTGAAGGTTTCAACCGTCGCAATTTCACTTAACTGTTCGAGCTCTTTTGGTGAGAGATCTTTGAAAAGATAAATATTTTTGAATAACTCAGCGCCCATGAAGCCTCCCACTGTTTTCAAAAGAACATAGACAGGATAAAGACCGAAGCGCGAGTCTGTCTATCAAGTTGCGATGATCTGGTTGGACAACTTGCGTTTACCTAGAGGGGACAGTCCTAAATGAAAGTTCTTGTGACTGGTGCAACAGGGTTCTTGGGCTATTGGATGACTCGGCGCTTGCTCGACGAAGGTATGGAAGTGCGGGTTCTAGTTCGAAATCGCCATAAGCTGGAAGACCTCACGGCGCTACCCGGTAAGTCTCTTGAAGTCGCCGAAGGCGACATTACGAATTATGATTCATTGGAAAAGGCCTGCGCCGGAGTCCAAGGTGTGTTTCACCTCGCAGGACTCATCGCCTATTCCCGTTCTCAGCGAGCCGCCATGGAAGAGGTCAATGTTCAGGGTACGAAGAATTTATTGAAGGCGATCGAACAAACCTCCCAAGCGAGACTTCTTCATCTTTCTTCAGTGGTGGCAGTTGGCGCTGGATTTTCGAAAGACGAGATTCTTGACGAAACTTCGACCTACAATGTGGGGCATCTAAAGCTTGGCTATTTTGATACTAAACACGATGCGGAACTCGCCGTCTTCGACGCAGTTAAACGAGGAAAGATCGAAGCCGTGGCCGTCAACCCTTCGACAATTTATGGGCCTGGTGACTCGAAAAAAGGAAGCCGCGGAGTTCAGTTGAAAGTGGCAAAAGGGAAATTTCCATTCTATCCACCGGGCGGCGTGAACATCGTGCACGTTGATGACGTCGTGGATCTTTGCGTGAAGGCGTTTCGAAGCAACCTTAATGGGGAACGATTTATCGCCTGCGGCGAGAACCTCACCATCGAAGAAACGTTTCGAAGAATTGCAATATTGGCCCATGTGACGCCGCCAAGATTTGCACTACCTCGAACGGCGATCTTCGCTCTCGCAAAGGTCGGAGATCTTCTGGAGAAAATCGACCGCAAAGGACCTATCAATTCAGAGAATGCTTGGACCTCAACCCTGTTCCATTGGTTTAAGCACGACAAAGCATCTACAAGGTTCGGCTTCAAGCCCCGTCCGGCCCAAGAAGCGCTTGAAGCCAGCATTAAATGGAGTCGCGAAAACGGACTCATCTAAGTTTTTCTGGCGGGTTGGTTGCACTGGTTAAACTTCAAACCAGTTAAACTTCAAACTGGCTGATTGATTGCCCTAGGCGCCATCATTCCTCGACCTGAAACGCGCATAGCAAGAACGATGACCGTGGCTATGTAGGGAATGATTTGCACCAGGGAATTAGGCACCGATACGTCAAACAGCTTTTGACCTTGAAGCATCATCTGCGTGGCATCGGCGGCTGCAAAAACAAAACATGCAATTGCCGTTGGGATCGGGCGCCAACCGCCAAGAATAAGTGCGGCCAACGCAATGAATCCGCGTCCTCCTGCCATGTCGCGGATGTATCCACTGCCTTGCACCATGCTGAGATCAACACCACCAATACCGATGATTGCGCCGCCTAGCGTACCCGCAAGAATTCGAATTCTCGCGGGACTTACACCTTGAACGATCAAGGCCATTGGTTCGTCGCCGGCGGATTTCAAACGTAACCCCCAGCGTGTGCTTCGTATTGCGAAGTACAAAACGAGTCCCAAAATCAAAGCACCAACGAAAAATGAGGTATCGCTATTCAGCCGGTTGGCCATTTCCAACTGTGGTGTGCCGCCAGTCACGCCGAACCAAGCGCGACAGACCGTCGGAATAAAGCCCGCCACCAACATATTGAAAGCAATCCCCACGACGATCTGATCGGCGCGACTCATGACCGCTAGAAATCCAAAAGTGAAGCCGCTCATCGCTCCACTCACGAGTCCGGCGAACAATCCCAACCAGGGGTTTCCTGTAACAGCAGCTGTCGCAGCTGCCGAAAAAGCGGAGACCAAAAGCTGACCCTCGATCGCCACATTCGCCAATCCCGATCGTTCGGAAATTAAGCCACCATAGGCGGCAAATAGAAGCGGGACGCTGACACGAAGAGTACTTTCCAAGAAAGCGACTAGTAGATCCATCACTGCCCACCTTCAGAAGCTGAGGCGAAAAATCGCTCTTTCACTTTCAGCCACCCGGCCTCAAGAAGCGATCTCGAAGCGACCGCAAGAACAATCAAAGCTTGAACAACACCGGCAAGGTCGCGAGAAATTTTCTCTGTATCTAAATCGAGGTCGAGGGATCCTTTTTGTAACGCACCAAACAAGATCGCAGCCGCGACGACTCCCGCTGCGCGACTTCCGCCAAGAAGTGCGACGGCGATTCCCACAAATCCCGCACCTCCCGCAAATCCTTCACGGGCTTTGTGCATATATCCCAAAACAACAGATGCTCCTGCAAGACCCGCGAGGCCTCCAGAAATCGCAAAAGTTCTTAACGTCGTGGCGCTCAAAGAAATTCCAGAGCGCTTTGCAAATTCTGGCGCGCCTCCAACCCACCTTGTCTTCAGTCCAAAGACAGTTTTTTGTAGAAGCACATCAACGATCACGGCAACAACAAGCGCCATAGGAAATGCTAAGTTCAACGGGCTTGTACCGCCAATGCCGATGAGATCAGCCAACGCGGAAAGCCGAAAGCCTTCACCGATCTCCAAAGTCTCGGGATTCTGAGAGGCGCTATTTCGAAAAATGTCTAGAATGAAAAATCCCGCAAAACCGTAACTTAAAAAATTGAATAAAATTGAACCAAGAACTTCGTGAACGCCGCGCCGAACTTTCAACCACGCGACGATCCAAGCCCAAATACCTCCGGCCGCAAAACCGGCAAGCATTGCGATGGGCCAAGCTAGAACTGCGGGTAGATGCGACAGCTGAATTCCAACTGCCGCCATAGCTATTCCTCCCATCGTCATCTGACCTTCGGCGCCAATATTGAAAAGACCGGCGCGCAATGCCCACGACACAGAAAGGCCCGTCAAAATTAACGGAGTAGCATAGTAAAGTGTATAGCCGAGAGCTGTCGGGGTTCCGAATGCTCCGTTGATTAAAACCGTCGCGACGTGAAGCGGGCTTTCTCCAAGTGCCAAGGTTAGAATCGAAGTGAGGATGGCCGCGAGTCCGATCGCAATCACGACGGGCATTGCGGAATTTACCGAGGCCAAAATTGTGGACGAAAATCGCTTCACGCTGAAGGCTCCCTCTTCACCGTCCGACCGATGATCATCGAATCTCCAACAGTTTTTCGATCGAATCCTTGAGCTTCGACACTGCCTCCAGAGCGCTTGAATTCTCCAGTGATAGTGCCGCTCGCCATCACCAAGAGGCGATCAGAAAGCGCGAACAATTCGTCGAGCTCGCTAGAGATAACTAGAACTGCAACTCCTTGATCCCGCGCTTGAATGATTTTTTCGTGAATCAATCGAACGGCTGCTAAATCCACACCCCGAGTAGGCTGATGGGCGATGAGAAGCTTGAGTGGACGCGACATCATTTCGCGAGCAAAAATAAGCTTCTGTTGATTTCCCCCAGACAGGCCAGATGCCGGGGTCGCAAGTTCAGGCGCCCTTACGTCGTAGGTTTTTGAAAACAGTTTCGCACGGCTTTCCCATTCACTTTCCTCAAGCCAGAAGTTATCGAGATAGCCAATGGAGCTGTTCATCGTTACCGTTTGGTCCATCCAAAGTCCTTGGTGGTGTCGATCTTCCGACACAATCGCAAGTCCTCCGGCGCGAAGTTCCGCCAATCGCTTCGCCGATTGTGCCTCCGAAGAATCTCCCCCAACGTTTTGACCCAGCACCTGAACGGACCCAGAGAATTTTTGCAAGCCCAGGAGGCAGTTCACGAGTTCCGATTGGCCCGAACCATCAACTCCTGCAATCCCAAGAATTTCGCCCGAAGAAACCGCGAGCGAGATTTGATGCAGCGGCCGCGAGCTGTTCGCTTCGGCCGACAAATCAGTCACTTTGACAACGGGTTCAACCTGAAATTTTTTAGACTCCTGTGAGCGCGGAGACAGTGGCGCTACATCACTTCCAACCATCGCTCGGACGACTTCGTCGCGCGATGAATTTGCGATCAGTCCCGCACCAACCATCTTGCCTGCGCGCAAAACCGTCCATGTGTCGCAGTGATCAAAGACCTCCGACAACTTATGAGTGATGACGAAAACCGTGCGGCCTTGTTTTTTAAGCTGCTTTAAAATTCCAAAAAGACTTTCAATTTCACTCGGTGACAAGACTGCCGTGGGCTCGTCTAAAACCAAGATTTCCGCCCGACGCGCAATCAGCTTTAAAATTTCAACGCGTTGTCGTTCTCCTACAGAAAGATTTTCGACTATCTCATGCCAGTTCAACTTGAGGTCAGATGACGGGAGCAAGCCCTCGAGATCTTTAATTGCCTTTTCTCTCTTCAAGCGACCAAGAATGTCGACCGCCTCATGCCCGAGCATAATATTGTCGATCACTGAAAGAGTTTCGACCAAAGTGAAATGCTGTTGAACCATTCCAAGGCCTGCCCGAATTGCGTCGGTTGGCGAAGAAAAGTTCGCTGGTTTGCCGGACAAATGAACGCGTCCCTCTGACGCTTGGACAAGACCGAAGAGGATCTTCATCATCGTCGACTTGCCGGCACCATTTTCGCCGAGAATCGCGTGAATCAAACCCTCTTCAAACTTGGCGCTTACGCCGTCCAAAGCTCGATACTTGCTGGGCTCGCAGATGCGCGTAACTCCGCTAAACTCAACTGCGATCACTTAACGTCTTTCATCTTGTAGAAGTCGGGAACGTTCACTGATCCACTGATGATCTTGGCGCGAACAGCTTCTAGTTTTTCTTGATAAGGCGCAATCAGCGCTTTGTTGTGCTCGTCCACCGCGTAATCAATGCCCTTGTCTTTTAGACCGAAAGAATGAGTGCCTGCTTTAAACTTCTTTTCGACTTCGGACTTGATCGCATCATAAACAGCGTTATCAACCCGCTTTAACATACTCGTTAACACGCGACCTGGCTTGATGCTGTTTTGATTCGAATCAACACCAATCACGAGAGTTTTTTTCGAAGCATCTGTTTCCACGGCATCAAAGACGCCCATCCCAGATGCACCGGCCGCATGAAACAAAACGTCGGCGCCTTGGCTCATTTGCGAAAGCGCAAGCTCTCGGCCCCGAGTTGGATTTGCCCATGCTGAAGCGGTGATTCCAACAAAACCATTCATCACTTTTGCCTTAGGATTGGCTGCGGCGACACCAGCCTCATAGGCAATTAGAAATCGACGAATCAGCGCAACGTCCATCCCGCCGACAAAACCCACTTTACCGGTTTTTGTGGCAAGTCCCGCCAAATACCCAACCAAGTAGCTGCCCTCGTGCTCTTCGAACATGAGGCTTGCGACATTGGGCCCATCAACCACTGAATCAACAATTGCAAAGTGAGTGTTCGGAAACTGTGGCGCTACCTTTTTCAAGGCATCCGCCTGAGCAAAACCGACCGCAATGATCAAAGGTATTTCTCGCTCTGCGAAAGTTCGCATGGCGGGTTCAAAAGCCGCATCGTCCGGGCTTTCAACATCTTTTATCGTCAAACCAAATTCTTTTGCCGCGCGCTCAGCGCCAGCCACTGCTGCCGAGTTAAACGACTTGTCATCTTTCCCGCCCTTATCGAGGACAAGACCGATCGTCATTCCCGAAGTCTTTTTTCCGCTTTCACCCGCTTCGCCCGAATCCGACTTTTTGGTGCAGCCCAAAAGCGCCATCGAAACAACCAGCACCGGCAACCATAGAAGATGAACTGCACTCTTTGGGCTTTGATCTAGACCTAGCATTGATGACATCGCGTCCTCCGACGTCTAAACTGTATTTATCCCTCATAATAATTGCAGCTATTTTTCACACGCTTGTTCGACTTGTTTGTCCCATCGCGTAAGTTCCAGTACAGTTTTCAAACGGTGATTCGACGACTTCTGCCAATTGGCTGGTTACTTTTATCAATTCTCTGCGCTGGCATTATTGCCGCCGCCTCCGGAACGCTATTTTTCGTTCTCATTCCTGATGCAAAGGACCTCGACTCGTGCCTGACAACGACCATGCATGAAGTCCGACTTTGTCGAAAGGAACCAACCTATTCGCCGATCAATCAAATCTCCGAAAATCTGCAAAATGCAGTCATCGTTTCCGAGGACTCAGCATTTTGGGATCATGAAGGAATTGATTGGGTGGAACTTCGAAAAAGTTTCGAGACGAACATTGAAAAAGGTCGGTTCGCACGCGGGGGATCAACGATCACCCAACAGCTTGCAAAAAACGTCTACCTCTCGTCAGAAAAATCACTCCTTCGGAAGATCAAAGAAGCAGTGATCGCCACTCGCATAGAGCGTCAGTACAAGAAAAAATTGATTCTCGAGAAGTATCTGAACGTCGTTGAGTTCGATAAAAATGTCTATGGTGTTAAAAAGGCTGCTCGGCATTATTTCCAAACGACTCCGAACTCTCTGACGATCGCCCAAAGTGCCTGGCTGGCGTTCCTTTTGCCCAACCCGCCCAAGTATTCGATCAGTTTTCACCGAAATAAGCTGACGCCCTTTGCCTTCAAACAAATGAGTGAAATCATTAATCGTCTCGGCCGGTTTAAAAAAATCTCGGAGGCTGATCGCGCTGCCGCGATTGCCGAAGCAAAATCTCTGTTCGGCGGTCTTTCTGGTGAATCCACAGACCTCTACGAGGAGCTTCTTGAAGAAGGTGAGCAACTTCCGACGCCCCCCCCAGCTTCCGATTCGGACTCTGTCGATTCAGAGCCTTTGCCAGAATCCGCGGAAAGCACATCTTCTGAGTCTGGCGCCACTCCGGATGCCGTGCCTGATTCAATAGAAGAAGAATTGGGCAATTCATCCAAAGATCCATGATCTCGGCAGCCACCTTCGTCTGTTGAATTTATATTTCAGTGCGTCGTGATTGCGGAAGCGACTCGAACTCGGCTACTTGCTGTCCTGGTGAACCCACCCACGGACGGGCCATTCAAGAAAGTGAGTGTCGTATATGAACAGCTCCACTTCGTTTAAGCTTCTTCTATGTCTTCTTATTAGTACATTCGTTGCGCTCCCAATCTCGCCAGCAGTTTCATTCGCTAACAACTATGCCGCCGACAATGTCGCCAACAATGCCATCAGTGATGAAATCGATGAAAACGAACCGAACGTTCTCGATGAGTTGAACCCCTTCGCACCCGACATTGAGCAACAACTTGAACGACTGGATCGCGAATACAAAAACGAAACCGACAAATCGCCCTGGGTTGAGGGCACGGGGCCGAATGCTCAGGTGGCACCCGGCAACACCTGCTACCGATCTTCGTGCAAGGTCTACATCCGTGTCCGCAAATCAGAACAACGTATGTACCTTTACGTCGATGGTAACCCCTACGGCGAATATCTTGTTTCGTCGGGCGCGCCAGGACGCGAAACTCCAAACTTCGACAAGCATCCAAACGGCCGCATCTACGATAAGTACTCGTCGCGAACATACCCAGGTGGCGACTATCAAGGGCTCGGCAACATGCCCTATGCGATTTTCATTCACGGCGGCTTCGCGCTGCACGGAACGACAAAAGGTAATTTCAAATATTTAGGTCGCAAGGCTTCGCATGGCTGCATTCGCCTTCACCCAGACAACGCTTTCATCGTGAATCGACTGGTCCGCGAGCACGGCATTTACAACACTTGGATCCACATCGACTAGTTCACAGCGACTGATAGACGTAAACGTGAGTGCGGTAGGGCATTTTGATTTCGCCCTCCGCATTCATCGCCGATCTAAAAACTTCGTCCATTTCGGCCAGGGCGATCTCGCGCTCCCCCGGGGTAAGTGACGCGATAAAGCTGATCGACGCCACTCGGTCCCGCATCAACTGAAGATCTCCTACTTGTTCAAATGAAAACTGCTGGTAATCCACTTCGGTCAGCGGGCAAGGGCTTTGCTGAAAACCGCTTCTCCACTTCATTGTCTTGAACCGCGGCACTCCGCTTTCATATCGATCTAAAATCTCCGACAGCTGCGACACCCAGCTCGCACCACTTTCATCACGCAGATTCCAAATGAGAATCAATCGCCCACCCGGTCGCAACACCCGCGCAATTTCAATCACCGCCGGCGCATAATCAAACCAGTGAAATGCTTGCGCCACTGTCACAACATCAAAGTGTTCATCCTTAAACGGAATTTTCTCAGCCGTTCCCGAAACAGATCCGACCAATGGAAGCTTTGAATTCAGCTTACTTCGCATTTCGTCGATCGGCTCGACAGCACTGAGGTCCCATGACATTGGGTCAAAGATCAAACTGGTGAACTTGCCGGTTCCTGCCGCAAGATCCAAAACTCTCGGCTTTCTCGCAGGCGGAAGTGCATCGATCTCAGTGGCGGCATTCAAAATAGTTTTGCGCACAAAAGAAAGCGCAGTCTCCGAGTACCCCGGACGACCGCGCTCATAAGCATCAACAGAACTAGAAAAACCCAAGGCGGCTTTCTCGTGAATGCCGCCGTTGTCCATTTTAGTCAGCTGCCGCTGCACGTTTGCGTTTGTGTGGATCAAGTTCGCGACAACGAATACGAATCGACAGTGGCGTCACTTCGATACATTCATCATCCGTGATCCATTCGAGCGATTGCTCAAGAGTCATGAGCTTGATTGGAGTGAGCTTAACGGCTTCATCCGTACCTGACGCACGAACGTTCGTAAGCTTCTTCTCGCGCGTGCAGTTAACGACCAAGTCGTTTTCCTTCGCGTGTTCACCAATGACCATGCCGTCGTAAACTTCAGTTCCTGGATGAATGAAGATCTTCCCGCGCTCTTCAAGATACCAAAGTGCGTATGGAGTCGACTTGCCCTTTCGGTCAGAAATCATACAGCCATTTTTGCGGAACGTGATGTCGCCTTTGTACTCTTCCCAGCCACCGAATTGCGTGTTCAAAAGACCCGTACCGCGCGTATCTGTTAGGAATTCCGAGCGATATCCAATCAGTCCACGTGACGGAACATGGAATTCGATTCGCACACGGCCAGAACCTTTGTTCACCATGTTCGTCATCACACCTTTACGCATGCCCATTTTTTCAGTGACGATCCCAGTGTAGGCCTCGGCAACGTCAACAACGGCGTTTTCCATTGGCTCCATGCGCTTGCCGTCGATGTTTTTAATGATGACCGTTGGTTTACCGATTTTGCACTCATAACCCTCGCGACGCATTTGTTCGACAAGGACACCCAGCTGCAACTCGCCTCGGCCAAGAAGCTTGAAGGTTTCCGGACGATCGGTCATTTCCAATCGAATCGCGACGTTGGTCATTACTTCGCGCTCAAGACGTTCAAGAATTTTTCGCGACGTTACGCTCTTACCCTCAAGGCCAGCAAACGGCGAGTCGTTGACGGACAACATCATCGCAACAGTCGGTTCCTCGACAATAATGCGTGGAAGAGGTTTAGGGTCAGTCACCGATGTGATGGTGTCACCAATTGTGAGATCCTCGAAACCAGCGACAATCGCGATATCGCCCGCGACGATTTCTTTAACGGCGATTTGCTTCATCCCGTCGTAAGAAAACAAAGCA
>JAXMMN010000551.1:0-1482 GCA_034366485.1 Bdellovibrionales bacterium | reverse complement strand
AGACCGTTCGTTTTTGTGAAACAAGTGGTAGGTGACGGTTTCATTCAGATGAAAGCGCGAGCCGACTTGGGCAAGACGGTAGCCAAGTTCCACATCTTCGAAGCCATAGAACACGAATCCCTTGCGAATCCAGCCGACGCGTTTGAAAAGTTTTGCAGGAACGGAAAGGCCGTAGGTGCAGGTGTATTTCCAAAAGAAGGGTTCCTGGCCCCAGTCTTTAATGGCATAGAACTTTTCCCAATAGCCGTCTTCGGTGCTGAAGGTGTCTTTTGTTCCATCGACTTCTTCGAAGCGAATGTCGGCATCACTTTTTTCGCGTACCAAATTTAGGCGCTTACATTGAATCACATCGAAGCGTTTGTGTTTTTCAACGAGATCAGCCAGGTAGTTCGGCGGCGTCAGGATGTCGGAATCCAAGAAGCAAAGAATGCGACCGCGTGAGTTTTTAACTCCCAGATTACGTGAAATTCCAGCGCGATAGTTTGCGTCGCCCATTTTTCTCGGTTTCACACGGGGCGAGTAGATGTACTTGAAATTCATTTTCCCGGCGAACGTTTGTGAAAGACTTTGCGCCGCTTCTTGGGACCCGTCGTTTGATCCATCGTCCACAACGATCACTTCAAAGCTGTGACTTGGGAAATTTTGACGAGACAGATGCTTAATCGTGTTCAGCAGATAGTCTCGATTGTTGTAGCTTGGAATGATCACTGAGATTTCGAATGGCCTGTTGGGTACAATGTTGGGCTCAGCATGAGTTTCAAAAACAGGTCTGTGAACAGGCTCTAATTCTAAATCTGGATCTACGCGTGGATCAAAGCTCTCGACGCCCAACATCGGTCGCACGCGAACGCCGGGAACTCTGGCGTGGATACGTTCTGTTAAATCATAAATTTGCTGACAGCTGAGATTTCCGTCGCCGAATTCTAGGTGATAGGGAAAGTGAAAAAACAATCGCTCGCGTATAAACGGTTGCAGTCGATGTAACAGTTCAATCGTTGGCTCACCCGAGCGAACGGAGTATGTGAAATACACTTGATCTGGCCAGCGAGTAAGCCTTGCGATGAGTGAATCCTTCGGACGCGACGTCGCGCCAAAGACAAGGTTGAGGGCGTCGCCCGCGTCCAGCCGACGCATGAGCTCGTCCATCCTTGTAAACGGATCACCGATGGGATCTGTCGTGTGACTTACCGAAAGACTGGCCGGCAAATTGGCTTTTTCGCGCACGACGGGGTCTAGCGAAAATCTAAGTTTCGAATGATGCTCGGTCGACAAAACATCGGTCGTCAATTGGTGGACGATTCTCAAGCCGCGACTTTGGCATCTGGCGAAGACTTCCTGGCGGAAGGGGAGAGTCAGTACGGCCGATGGAAAGATCACGCCGTCGTATTCGCCGGAAACTGCGCGATCGAGCGCTCTCGTGATGCCATCGAGATTTCGTTCGCCGCGATTTTGATGGCCCATAGAAACAGCCAGCGGCCCCTC
>JAXMMN010000550.1:0-1023 GCA_034366485.1 Bdellovibrionales bacterium | reverse complement strand
ATCTTGAATTTGAAGAGCCGTTCCTTGCCCGCAAAAATTGGCGGCGTATTAACGTACGCGACACCGTCTTCTTCAGGCGGAAGAAGAATGCCATGCCAGTGAATCGAGACTTCTTCATTCGGAAGTTTGTTACGAACCAGAATCTCGGCATCATCGCCCTCGGTGAACTCGAGCGTCGGCGCGGGAATCCCACCATTTACCGTGAGAGCGAAATCGACTTCTTTTTTTCCACTCATGTTCAGGCGTTTGTTTTCAACCGTGAGTTCATAGCGCACCGTCTTCGCGTGCGCTAAAGTAGTGAAAAGTAAAATCGGGAACATGAGATTCAGAAGTTTCATAATCGTCCTCGTTTCGCAGCCTTACTAATGGTGCGCGTGTCCGCTCTCAGCAGGCATATCGCCTGACTTCGCCTTAGGAGCAGATTTCAAATACGCTTCAAAGTTTTTTTTGTTTTCAAAGTAAACGACGGAGTCATCGGCTCGCGCTGCAATCACAGCCTTCGCCTTGTCCACTGATTTCCCCGAAACCGGATCGATAGCAGTTCTCGCCTTTGCATCCGTGGCAAGCGTCTCTTTACAATTCTCGCAGCAGCCGTAGTACGTCTTGTTGTCGTGAGTCACCGGGATCTGTTTTTTTGAAAAAAGCATGTTGGTAACCATGCATACATTTTCATTTTGAACGATTGTAAGAGGCGCTGCCGCCTGTGCCGATTCAAAAGCAAATACACCTATTACTATCAAAAAAGTTGAAACGATTGATTGAGCCCAGTTGATTCGCATGTTCGCTCCCCCGTTGTTGTTACGTTCTCTAAAATTTTACTGAGCCAGTCCGTCGATGATCGGGCAATCCGGTCTATGGTCCCCGTGACAGTTGCGGGCTAAGTGCTTCAGCGTTTTAATCATCGCCTGAAGCTCATCAACTTTCTGCTCCATTTCTTTTACGTGCTCTGAGGCTAATGCCTTCACGTCGGCGCTCACTCTTGTGCGGTTGCGCCAAAGGCCTACAAGCTTTTTAATTTCCTTC
>JAXMMN010000549.1:0-2127 GCA_034366485.1 Bdellovibrionales bacterium | reverse complement strand
AGTGTTCCCAAAGTAAATTGCGCCGATTCTTGCCCAATAGGTGGCGGCGAGACACATCGGACACGGCTCACAGCTTGTGTAGAGCTCGCAATCTTTCAGTTCGAACGTACTTAGATTTTTACAGGCGTCGCGAATGGCTTCTACTTCTGCGTGCGCCGTGGGGTCGTTGATGCTCGTGACTTTGTTCCAGCCTTCACCAACGATCTTTCCATCTTTCACAATCACGGCACCGAACGGACCACCGGCACCTGTCTGCATGTTTCTGCGAGATAGTTCGATCGCTCGACGCATGAAATCTTGAGGTGTTTTCATGTTGCCCCTTTAGCTTTCAGTTTTGCCACGGTTTGAAATAAAACTTTCTCAAGCAAGCGAACATCGTCCGGTGTCGGACAATGCGACAGCAGTACGCGGTTCAGTGATGTCTCGATGCTGATTTTTCTTGAATCAAGATCAAAGCCCAATTCTTCCAGCCAGTCTCGAATCGCTTGGCGTGGGTACTCCAGTCGCCCGGGTGGCAAGGCGTTTTCCAAAGCGGCTGCTAAATCGGCGGGCTGGTGAGCCAATGAGAAATCATCTCGTAGAATGTATTGAGCCAGCAAAACCGCATGCGACAAATTCAAACTGGGGACGGCGTCCGACGTCGGCAAACGAACTATGAAATTCATAGGCTCGAGCTCTTCAAGCGATAAACCATCATCTTCGGTTCCGAAGTGAAGCTGAATAGCGCTGGTGGCAGCATGAATCGGGTGATCAGTTTGCTTGCTGAGCTCGCGAACTAAAGTCGAAAAATCGTGAATACGACGACCAAAACCTTCTCTCGCACTAAACCCAAAGCGAATGCCCTGTCCATGTTGATCAAGAAAGTCTTGGAGAGTTGCGTGGACTTTCGCTGCTTCTAAAACCGGCGCGCCGTGTGTGGCTCCCTGGCGAAGTTCATGATGGACCATGCTACTGGTCCAATCACATCGGGGAGAGATGATGTGAAGGTCAAAAGAGCCAAGATTGGCCATCGCACGCGCACACATGCCGATGTTTCGCGGATAGATTGGTCGATGCAACACGATCAACGTTCGAGCTAGCACCGGAGGATTATGGTCAGACATCAGTTTTCCAAGTGTAAAGTGCGCCGAGCGTCTTCAATGTGTCGGGCACTTTCTGCTTTTTCAGTACTTATAGTTCCGAGCGCCGCTTCGATTTTTCGCACTACTTCTGTAGGAGCCTTCATTTTTTCTGCGGCCTCCAAGAGTTCAACCTGGATTAACCAATCGTCTACAGCAATGGCTGCAGACTTTTGAATCAATTCGGATAGTCGACTTTGAGAATCCGTGGAGCCCTTCGCACCGTTCAATAGAAGGCGAACTTCTTCGTAAAGCTTATGCTTGGCGAGGGTCTCGTCGGGGAAAATTCGACGCGGGACCAATTTCCGTGTGAAGTCCTCTGTTTCTCCAAAAGCAGCTCTGTCGGCGGGGCCACCGTAGGCACTTTTGACGCAAGTTCCGACAGCGATATCAAATTCGCCCCATGCCGGATCAAACAGAAGTTCGTCTTTCAATAAAGCCTTCGCCCGAGAAAGTGTTAAAACCTTAAGCCGTCCTTCGACCAAGTGGACCGCTTTCACGAGCCCCGTGATGATCGCGCCAGTTTCATATTTTAAAATTAGATCTGTACCCGGCTGAACTCCAAGTCGCTGCAGCTCGGTCTCTGTGAGTTCACCAAGGTCTTGGAAAGAAGACATCGTGCGACCGATTTGTTTCGCCTCTACAGCAACGCGGCCAATGGGCGTGCCGAAGCCTTGGCGGTGGTGATCCACGCCTTGTCCTGGAAGAGCTTTGTCTTTAAGCGCAAGTAGGGTCGGACCCGCGAAGCCCAAATAGCTGACGGCGCCACCTTGTGAATGTACCGCTTTTAGAATTCCGGAAATTTGCAAGCCACTGTCCAATTCAATGGTGTTGACGTTTTTGGACTGAAGAACTTTTTCGACAGAGCTGAGGCCTCCGGTTTTGAACGCCATCATCGCGGCCAACTCTTGAAGAACGGATTCAAGCTTATCAAAAGTCTCGACGACAAATAGCTGCGGTTGCTGCTCGGTAATGTCGTACGAGAACTGAATGCATTCGATCGAGAGCG
>JAXMMN010000548.1:0-4536 GCA_034366485.1 Bdellovibrionales bacterium | reverse complement strand
TCTACTCCATTCCTGTCGATCCATCTGAGAGCGCGCTCCATGCGGTGTCGAAGTTTGAGATTTCTGATTACCAAATCGTTCTGGTTGACGAGGCTCTTGGCAAAGTCGAAATGGAATATACTTTGCCTAAAATGCTTCTTGGCTACGACCACAACGTACGCCTCTTTCTCGTTAACCGATCAGAAACAGAGATGAGTGTTGTTCGCGAGTTCGCGGGTCGCGATGCATCGGCAAAATGTGTCGGTGCATGGGATAAGATGAAATGCGACGTTAAATTCTGGGTTAAGCCGGATCTGCTGAAGCTAGAGGATTTTTTAACACGAAATCGAGATCCGCGAATTGCAGATCGCCTAGAGATTTCTCGGCGTTTTGGCAATGATCCAATAGGCATCACCGAAGTCCAATAGTTCGCCTTACTTCGCTTCCAGTTTCCAGCGGCGACCGATGTCGCTAACAATCTTTTGAATGACGGCTTCTCGACCGCTTGGATTCAAATGAATTCGGTCGTTGAAGATGTCTTCTGATGTATCTTTAAAGAGATCGTGAAGGCTTACGATATTGATCTCTTCTTTTGTTAGCTCTAGGAGTTCGTCGGTTTGAACTTGATAGTCTTTCCTGTAGCTAAGATCACCGACGACTTCGACCTCTCTTGCAGTGAGATTTCTTTTTTCTGCGGGAACAGGTTGCAGGAAGTGGAGGGTCCGAATTTTAAAGCGGCTTGCGATCGCATTTGTTTGTCTCAGGGTGTGTTTATAGCGCTCGAGATTGTAGCGAAAGGTTTCTGCGCGACTTAGTTCGCCGCCACTGCTTGCGAGGTTATGGAGGCCCGTTTCATCGCGGCGAGATTGCTGGTGGATGTCTCGTAGCTTATTTCTTAGCCGATCAGTGAAGAAGTAGACGGTATGAGACTTTTGCAGCAGTCCATCTTCTCTGAGCCAGGCGAAAAGAAAACCTTCCAGGACC
Source organism: Bdellovibrionales bacterium (assembly GCA_034366485.1). Classification (GTDB taxonomy): domain Bacteria; phylum Bdellovibrionota; class Bdellovibrionia; order Bdellovibrionales; family JAMPXM01. Next base: position 3,573 of record JAXMMN010000548.1, on the reverse strand, counting down.
CCCGATACGGCTCCCTTCGTGTCGGTGATGGAATCAACCCCACGCATAGCAAACGGATTGACCAGTGAGCCGAAGGGCCGCCCATTGGGAGTTTCAATCATTAGATAGTGCTCGTTGTATCCCTCAAGCGTAACAAAGGCGTCTATTCGGTGAGAGTTCATCGCGAAGGCGATGAACGTCTGAGGCTGTCGCCATCCTGCGATCGCGGCATTGATCACCTGTATCCGATCAAATCCTGGAACGCGAAATTTTGCGTTGAGTTCGGTTTCTAACGTAGTGACTTCCTCGGTGCCGACGAGGTCCTCGGCAACGGATCCTCCACCAAACAAAATGGTGAACACCTTTGGATCTTTTTTCAGTGGCGCAAGCGGACCGCGAAACCCATCGGCATTGATTCCCAGGTCAGCGCAAGGCGGACGATTTTTCTTTACATAAAGATAGGTTGGGTGAGGTCGAAACAGTTCCGCCCAATTGCAGTCTTCACCTTGGATTTTCATTTTGAATTGAGCGTCAACTTGAACGGAATTCACTTCACGATTGATGAGATCCGAAGTGGAAACAAATCGTCCCTCTTTTAGGCGAGAGGCTGCGACAAATGTTAGTTCAATTGCGATCGCGGCAAGTATCAACGAGAGGGCCATCGAAGCGACAGGGAAGAGTATTTGGTGTTTCCGTTGCTTCAAGTAAAAACCTCTCTAGTCGAGACTGATAGACTGGTGGTACTCGCTTCGAAGTTTAGGGTCTTGTTCATTTGCCATCACGAGAAAGTTGCCAATCACTAGGCCATCCATTTGGGTTCCCATCAAGCAGCGAAAGGCATCTTGAGGGGTATTGACGATAGGCTCACCGCGAACATTGAAGCTTGTATTAACCAGGATCGGACAGCCGGTCAGCGATTTAAAATTTGAAATGAGTCGATGAAATTTCGGATTTGTCTCCGAGTGAACTGTTTGAACCCTTGCCGAGTAGTCGATGTGAGTGATCGACGGGACAATCGATCGAAGGAGATTCAGGCGATCTATACCAAAGAGGTTTTTTTCTTCACCCGTCGGCGCAATTCGGTGTTTGGAGAGTACCTCGGTGACCAAGGTCATATACGGACTGTCGACGTCAAGGTTGAACCATTCCTTGAGGTCTTCACGTAGAACAGCCGGTGCGAACGGGCGAAATGATTCTCGAAACTTTATTTTTAAGTTTAAGACCTTTTGCATACTGGGCGAACGCGGATCCGCAATGATTGATCGCGCGCCAAGTGATCTCGGGCCAAACTCCATTCGGCCCTGGAACCACCCAAATACTTTTTCTTCGCTTAAGTGTTTTGCGACCTTCGCTAAGAGTTCGTTTTCCTCGAGTCGAGTGAAAACTGCACCGGATTCCTTGAGAGCCGCTTCAATTTGTTGATCTGTATAAGATTGACCGAGGTAGGACCCGCTCATGTCATCGCCACGTCGCTCGACAGGTCTCTTAGAGTTTGGAAGAGAATAGTAGTAGGCAAGTGCGGCGCCAAGCGAGCCACCGGCGTCCCCTGCCGCAGGCTGTACCCAGATTTTGTCCACTAGCCCAGCTTGAAGAATTTTTCCATTGGCGACACAATTGAGAGCTACGCCCCCCGCAAGGCAGAGATTTCGGATGCCGAATTCTTCAGTGGCAGACTTTACGATTCTAAGAACGATTTCTTCGGTGACCGATTGAATACTAGCTGCAAGATCCATATGAACCTGGGTCAGTTCCTGTTCTGGAAGTCGCGCAGGTATCTTAAATATTTTTTCGAAACGCTGATCGGTCATTGATAGTCCGACTGGAAAGTTAAAATTGGAAATCTTCAGCGCAAAACTTCCATCTTCTTTAACGTCCACCAAGTGATCCAAGATCGTCTGGTGAAATCGCGGCACGCCGTAGGGTGCAAGGCCCATCACCTTGTACTCACCAGAATTGACTTTGAAACCTATGAAGTGTGTGACTGCCGAATAGAGCAGACCCAAAGAATGCGGGAACTTCAGCTCCTTTTTTAGTCGTAGGTTTCGGCCCTTGCCAATGGATATCGAAGAAGTTGTCCATTCGCCAACACCGTCCATCGTGAGCACGATGGCTTCTTCAAATGGAGAAGGAAAAAATGCACTCGCCGCGTGGGCCTGGTGGTGCTCGGCAAATTTCAGCTTTTTAGTCCAATCCTCGCTGGGGTCAATTTTCTTCAGCTCCATCGAAATTAGTTTTTTCTGATAGAGCTTTTCTTTTATCCATATTGGCATTGCCATGGAAAAAGATTTGAATCCTTTTGGCGTGAACGAGAGATAAGTCTCAAGAAGTCGTTCAAACTTAATAAACGGTTTTTCGTAAAAAACGATAGCATCGATGTCGCTGAGCTTCACATTTGAAGATTTAAGACATTCGCGCAAAGCCTCTGAGGGAAATCGAGGGTCATGTTTTTTTCGAGTGTAGCGCTCTTCTTGTGCGGCGAAAACAATGCGACCGTCGTCGATAAGTGCGACGGCGCTGTCGTGATAAAATGCGGAGATTCCCAATACCTTCATTTTTTTAAAACAACGTATAAAGAAATGGCGCCACGGCGCTGCCGCTAGTTAGCACCATCAGTGCTCCGAGCGCCAACATCAAAAGTAGAATTGGAAGGAGCCAAAACTTTTTTCTTACTTTTAGAAATTGCCAGAACTCTAATAACACTTTGAAACGCTCCAATCCTTAAAACTGAAATTTAAAATCTGTCCATTGATCATCATTTGGTTCACTGCTTTGTGGATGATTTGGGTGCTGACTTTTTTCTCGTGTGACCCAGTAGGTTTGCTTTTCCAAGTTTTCTGTTTCTGGAATTGGCGTCTTACCTAAGAGTCTCAAGATGAAGCCGATGGGAAGAAACAGACCAAAGAACAACAAAGCCATGATGGCAAAACTGAAGACGACGTGCAGCTTCAATCCAAACTTGAACCACAGAAGATTCGGTATCGAGAGAAGTCGGGGCGCGAGAGTTGCGATCGTCAAAAGGATCGCAGAGGCAGTTAGCGATGCGGCGGTCTGAAACGAAGTGTCGTTCAAAGAAGTTGGTAAACCTCCGCGGTACAGCGGATACAGACCAAGAGCCAAGAACAAGATGGCAAATACGAAGCCGAAGCTTCGATTTGAACCAAGCTGCGGGGCGTGCATTTCAGAGGCGCTCTCGTGGTGCTTCACACCACAACATTAGGTGATTCGGTTCAGCCTGTGGAGCAGCCAGTGATCGCCCTTGAAAAACCCGACCTTTTTCCGTTTTGCCTTGCCTCGTTCTCTAGCGCCGCAAATAATCTAATTGGGAATACACATGAAGCTCTCAAAGCTCCTCAGGTCGCGTCTTGCATCTATTAAAAATCCGGAAATTCACGAAATACTCGGTTCAATCGATGGGCTGAGATACGGGCGCGAAACGTACGGTATTTTCGATCCGGCGAGGGCCGTGTTTCTTGGTGACGATGTGCCAGTTTCGGCGGTTCTTGAGGAAATGAGTCGGCGTCGAATTCAGCACTTTGTACAACTTCAAGCGAACGCCGTATTCTTACCGAACTTGACGGTGGCCGGCGGTATGAT
>JAXMMN010000547.1:0-2934 GCA_034366485.1 Bdellovibrionales bacterium | reverse complement strand
CCCGAGTTCACTTGGGAGAGGGTCGATCAAGTCGATGCACTGAAGGATGTCGTAAAGACTCTTTCTAAAGCCTAACGCATCCAAGGCTTTGCGCCTTGGTGCATCATGAGGGTGGTTGCTATAGACATATGGCAACATAATGTTGCTTGGGTGAAAGACATCGGCTAACTCGGTCGAATGAAGAAAATCGCGACCACGGTTTATATCACAGAAGATCAACAGCAGCTTTTGAAAGAGCTCAACCGCCGCACTCGAGTTCCAATTGCTGAATTCATTCGCGAAGGAATCGACCTCGTTCTTGAAAGGCATGCGGCCCAACTTCCGGGTCAAATGGGACTTCAGGTGAAAAGCGATTCGGCCGAAGTTGGCGTGAGTTTAATCAGAAATAGTTCTGCGAGAAACAGTTCGAGTGTTGGCGGCATAGTCAGTATATTGGACGAAACCATTTCCGTGCCAAACGAGACAAACAGTTAGAGACTAGGCGTAAAGTAAAAATGCACGAACTTTCCCGCATCCGAAATTTCTCGATCATCGCCCACATCGACCACGGTAAATCCACGTTGGCCGATGGCCTCATGCAGTACACAGGTTCGCTCTCTAATCGCGAAATGAAGGCCCAATTTCTCGACAATATGGAGCTGGAGCGCGAGCGCGGAATCACGATCAAAGCTCAAACCGTGCGACTTTTGTACACGGCCGATGATGGAATCGAATATCAAATCAATCTGATCGACACCCCCGGGCACGTCGATTTTAGCTATGAAGTTTCTAGAAGTTTGGCAGCTTGCGAAGGCGCGATCCTCGTGGTCGATGCGGCCCAAGGTGTCGAGGCTCAAACATTGGCAAACGTGTATCTTGCCATGGAAAACAATCTCGAAATTATTCCGGTTCTCAATAAGATCGATCTTCCATCGGCAGATCCTGAAAGTGTGAAAAAGCAAATCGAAGAGACGATTGGTCTTGATGCGAGCGAAGCGGTCATGGCCAGTGCGAAAGAGAAAATCGGCATAAAAGAGATTCTCGAAGCGATCGTCAAAAAAGTTCCACCCCCAAAAGGTAGCCGCACCGACACCGTTCGCGCGCTGATTTTTGACTCATGGTTTGATTCTTATCAGGGTGTTGTTGTCCTTGTGCGGGTCATGGATGGAACCCTCAATAAGGGCGATCGAATCAAGTTCATGCAGACGGATCGCGACTACGAAATTTTGAAACTGGGAACCTTTTCACCATTTCCGCTTGAAGCTCCTGCACTGGGCTGCGGCGAAGTGGGTTTCATTGTTTGCGGAATCAAAGACATTCGCGATGTTCAAGTTGGGGACACCGTTACTTCTGCAAAGAAACCGGCACTCGAGCCTCTCTCGGGGTTTAAGCGCGTAACCCCAATGGTATTTTCCGGAATCTTTCCGGTCATTGCCAGCGACTATGAGCAATTAAAAGATGCGCTTGAAAAGCTAGTGCTGAACGATTCGTCTTTAACCTACGAAGTTGAAAAGTCGGCGGCGCTCGGCTTTGGTTATCGCTGCGGATTTTTGGGGCTCTTGCACATGGAAATCGTGCAAGAACGTTTGGAACGAGAGTTCGGACTCAATCTCATCACGACGGCTCCGACGGTCGTTTATAACATCACGACATCCGACGGAATTACGAAGAAGCTTGAAAACCCAGCGCTGATGCCAGACCCGACCAAAATTGTTAAAATGGAAGAGCCGATCGTTCGGGTTGTCCTCCACACGCCAAGCGAGTTCATCGGTAACATATTGAAGCTCTGCGAAGACAAGCGCGGTGTTCAAGTGAAAATGGACTACGTCACCGAAAAAAAGGTGATGATCGAGTACCGAATTCCGATGAACGAAATCGTCATGGATTTTTATGACCGATTGAAGTCGGTCACAAAGGGCTACGCTTCGATGGAATACGAGGTCGTCGGCTTTGAAGAGGCCGATCTTGTGAAGCTTGATGTCCTGATCAATTCGGAACCTGTCGATGCTTTGTCTTTGATTGTCCATCGATCCAAAGCGCAGAACCGCGGCCGCGCGTTGGTGGCGAAAATGCGTGAACTGATTCCGCGTCAGCAGTACCAAGTGGCAATTCAGGCCGCGATTGGTGCTAAAATTGTTGCGCGTGAAACTGTCAGCGCTATGCGAAAAGATGTCACCGCGAAATGTTATGGCGGCGACATCTCGCGGAAGCGCAAACTTCTTGAAAAGCAAAAAGAAGGCAAAAAACGGATGAAGCAGTTCGGATCCATCGAACTTCCACAAGAAGCATTCTTGGCGATTTTGAAAGTTGAAGATTAGAGAGGAAGTTACATGGCCAGCGGTGAAGTCAAAACAGAAGAAGTGAGCCCCTCGGACGCACCACCGTCTGCGTTTCGCGCATTTGTTGAAGGCTGGGGTTCGTTCTTTTTCGCGATCTTGTTGGCGCTCGTCATACGCTGGGGTTTGATTGAGGCCTACGTTATTCCGTCAGCGTCGATGCTTCCATCGCTTCTGATTCACGATCACATCTTCGTCAACAAAGCGGTCTATGGGATCCGTGTTCCATTCACTGAAAAATGGCTTTGGCAGTTCAAGATTCCGGCACGCGGCGAAGTCATCGTTTTTAAGTATCCTGAAGACAAAGAAACCTTTTTCATCAAGCGGGTCATTGGGCTTCCAGGGGATCGTATTCTCTATGAGAACGGCCGACTCTTTATCAACGATCAGCCGATAGAGATGACATCGCCTGGTGATGCCGATGATTGGGAAATGCTTTCGCCTGCAAATTTCGGGAATGAGGATTTTCAAAATCCACTTTATTCGACCGATCGAAAAGAAAACTACGATCACTTTTCTGAAAAGTTGGGCGAGCACCCCCACTAATTTATCTTTAACTAAAGGAAGTTTCATTCTATTTGGTGTTTCTAGTAAGCGAGTTCGTGCTTCTTGTATATCA
>JAXMMN010000546.1:0-15125 GCA_034366485.1 Bdellovibrionales bacterium | reverse complement strand
GCGGGGATCTTCCTGGCGAATGATTTCAAGAAAACGCTCTTGCTTTTGTGGACCACTAGTTTCCAAAAGATTGAGCAGTTGAAGGAAGCCACCTGTTTTTTTGTACCGATCTAGCATTGCCATGAAGGCTTATCGGTCAGGTCCGGTCCGGACCTCATGCTTTCACAACAAAAAAACAAAGTGCCGACAATCAAAATGTCTCAGGATGAGGCGGAACTATAGGCTCTGAGGCCACGTTTCCAAAATCGAGTCGAGCCGAAGAGGAACAGCGCCGCGAGAAAGTATCCCCAAAGAAGAATGACGGGTCCTGTTTTTCCGAGGACGATTTGCGCCGGAATGCTAGCTAAAAACGCAATTGGGAAGGCCGACAATACCACGTAGCGAAGAATCGCTGGATAAAATGAATCGGGCCGCGTGCCGAGCCGATACAGCTGATACCAAATGTAGTTCACAGCATCGGCCTTCGTAAAAAACAGAGCAGCAGCGGCCGTGACGAAACGAATTGTGTAAACGATTGAAAGGCTCATTGGAATCGTGGCAATCAGCCAAAAAAGTGAAAACAGTGTTTGATTGGGCATTTGCAAAGTGGCCCAGATCAACCACGCCATCGAGAAGATGGCGTTGCCGACATAAGCGATCGAAATTTTTTGAAAGCTTAACATCCATTGTGAATTGACGGGCTTCACTAGCAACAAATCAAGATCGCCACGGCGTATCTTTTCGCCCATTCGATCAAGATTTTCAGAAAATAAAAGCATGTAAATCGCATCCGTCACAAACAGCACGCCCATGAATACGCGAGTTTCGTCGATGCTCCAGCCGTTCATTGAAGTGGTATGTCGAAACAAGACTTCGAACACGGAGAGCTGGGCGGCGTACCAGATGATGTCCGTAAAAAATCGTGCTGCGATATTGAAGCGGTACTCAAGCTCTGCCATCAGGCTGGCTTTGAAGAAAGAAACGAAGAGGCTTAGGTATTTCACGGTTTAAGCCCCAGTCCCAGAATACTTGCGTCGGCCTTTTTGCCATAGCAAAGCGGAGATCGGCGCAAGTACAAGTATGCCGATCGTTACAGACGCAAAGCCTTCAAGTATCGTCGTTACGTCCAAGCGCCCGGTGAGATATCCAACTGGCCGGTAAACCGCGCTAGAAAAAGGCATAGCAACGAGGATACTTCGGAAGGGTTCGGGCGCAAGGTCGAGTGGAAAAAACTCGCCGGTCAGCATCCAAAGCGTGATGTTTTTTGCGACCGTCAAATGATGGATCCGAGTGAAGAAAAATCCCAGCGAAGCGATGATCATACTGAGAACGTGGACGAGGATCAGGTAGTAAAAGACCAAAGTGAGTGCCAGAGGTAGGCGAAGAAGGTCCACGGGAAGGCTGATCGCGAGGCAAATGACGACCGGAATGATCATGGAGATCGAGGTCGTGAGAGCTTTGTAGCCCATGAGTTGTCCGAGGTAGTATTCAAAAAATGAGATCGGCCGAACGAGAACGGAATTGATGGTTCCCGTTTCGACATCGTCGATCATTTGCGTCTCGTACATCCAGCTGGTCGAGATTCGTGAGACAAACGCAGCCCAAAACGCGTAGGCCAGGTAATGCTCTTTTCCGAAGCCCATTAGTTCCACTTGGCCAGTGGAAGAAAAGAAGGCAAGCCAAAGCGTGATCTCGACGAGACCGACGATCGTGGGTTGAATTAAGGTATCGGCAACAAGATTGAATCTATATTCAAACTGCTGGAGTGCGGCTAGTCGCGCGCACGCCAGCATCTTGTTGCATGAACTTATGAATGACATCTTCGAATTCAACTTCCTCAATTTTAATGTCGTGGATGGGCCCAGCCGACATAGCGGCCTGTAAGACATTGGCAATCGAAGCTGCCGGCACCTCGACTTGTACGCTTCGTGTTTCGTTAGGGATGTGACAAATGGTACTAACGCCATCGTCGGACGAAATTGTCAGATCAACAGCAAGTGGGTTAAGAAATTTGAACGAAAGCGTCTGCCTCGCTTCTGACTTTGCCGTAAATTCATCGACACTGCCGTCATACACGATTTGACCTTTGCTGATCAAAAGTAGGCGATCGGCGAGAAGAGAAATGTCATCCATGTAGTGGCTTGTTAATATCAAAGTAGGTTTTCGCTCTCGAACATAACTCGCGAGAAATTCACGGATCGTGGTTTGCGCGACAATGTCGAGACCGATTGTTGGTTCATCGAGAAACAAAACTTCAGGCTGATGCAGGAGGGCGCCGATGATTTCCATTTTCATGCGTTCGCCAAGTGAGAGTCGGCGCAGCTGAGTTCGCAAAAGGCGCGTGCAATCGAGAAGCTGAGCAAGTTCTTGAACGCGTTCGCGCGCCTTGGCGCGATCAAGCTCGTAGATTTTCGCCAATAAGTCGTAGCTGTCTGCGGGTGGAAGATCCCACCAAAGCTGGTTTTTCTGTCCAAGGAGGATGCTGATTCTGCGAAGGAAATCAGGATCGCGAGAGGTAGGACTATAGCCCAGGACCTTGGCCGAACCACCGGTCGGGTGAATGAGGCCAGAGAGCAACTTTAGCAGAGTTGTCTTGCCAGCCCCATTGGAGCCGACAAGGCCAATAATTTGTCCGCTTTCAATGCGAAGAGTCGTCGGATGCAAAGCGATCTTGTGATCGACTTTTCGTGCCCAGAGACCCTCGATGGACTTTAGAAGACCTTCTGCCTTCTGGTAGGTTTCATAGGAGCGTGTCAAATCTGTCGTTTCGATGTTCACCATGTATTGCTGTTCTTTAGCCCCACTGCTAACGTTTTTGTATGAAAAATACCTATCTCGGTTGGCAAAGATGTGTGGCGTCGAAAAGTAAAATGTTGCTCGCGATCGCGCTGGTTATAGGGGCTGCTGCCTCTCCGGCAGAAGCACAAGACCAGCAGGGTAAAAAACGGAAGAGTTTGTTTCCTGCGGGAACTGAGGTAGTGGCAGGTAAGAGCACTTTGCCAGATCCATTACGACCCTACGACTCGTTGATTGACACGAAGTTCGCAGAGAAGTCCCCAATTAAACAAACGACCGGCTGTGATCAGCTTGAAGTGTGGCAACCAGTCCTTGTTCAGCTAGAGCAGTGGCGCGCGATTGATCCGGTGATTCCGACAGGTTTCGCTGAAGTAGGAGTGTTGGCAATCCAAGCGAGCACGAACTGCGTGAAGGTCGGCCATCCAATGCGAATTTCTCATTTGCGGCTTCCGGCTGGAATCGGTGCAGAGCTCGGTTGGTTTTTTCCGACGTCAATGGTCGGACGCCGAGCCGAAATGGCAAATCAAGAGTCACGATTGATTTTCAAGGCCGGCCTGCCGGCAGACACACAGGATGTTGTTTTCGTTACGGGTCGAGTCATTGCGACTTTCCCTTTTTCGATGCGTCCCCATGTGCCGCGAATGGTTGGCGCGCGTTTCATCAGTCGAGAGCAAATCGACACAGCGATTCGCGACGGAACGCAAATTGTCGATGTCCGGTCGAAAGCTGCACATAATCAGTTCAAAATTAAAGGCTCTGTCAGCATCCCTTATACGACCGGGCCTCGCATGCACATGTACGAAGAGTATTCGGCGTATGTGAAGTCGGGTGATGCGTTTGATGTTCGTCGAGTTCAGCCGGACAAAACAAAGCCAGTCGTCATCATCGGCAACTACAACGAAAACAATATATTTCGCGCAGCGGTTGTACTGCGATCGGAAGGTTGGAAAAACGTTTTGGTTTTCTGGGAAGGAATTGAGTATTTCACGGGAATGGTTTGGACGCCTCCTGCGCGATCGGAATTGGTTCGGATCATCGATGGTTTTCAAGCGGCAAAACTGATGAATGACCGCACCCAGAAAACGATTGTTTTAGATGTGCGTCGTGGAGTGCACTACGCCCTTGCGACCATTGCGGGTTCCTACACCTCGGAATTTATTGAACGAGATGATCTTTATTACCGGATTCGAGGACTCAATGGGGGCATGCTTTTAGAGTACGGTGAGTGGGTGCAGGTTCCACCGAAAGTCGAGCCCGGGGCCGCAATCATTGTGGTTGGCTATCATGAGCGCGATTGGCGCGGATACAAAGCGGCCTTGATCCTTCGCCATTACGGTTTTGGTAATGTCAGTTGGTATCGTGCAGGTGTGGCTGACTGGTTGAACCTCAATGCGTTGAATCCTCAGTTGTTTCCAGTCAGCCGCCATTCTTGGCCGCTTCCGAAAGGGTTTATCGGAGGACCAAAGAAATGAGCACCGATTGGGAAAAAGTCCGAGAGGTAAACACGAAACGGCTTGGACTTTTTCAGCAGTTGCACATCTATGGTGATGTGATTCCGCTAAGAATGAAAATCGACTTAGAGCAGGTTGAACGTGAGCTCACTCCGTTCGAAAAAAATTGGGTACAATACAATCCCGACAAATCTGATAACCCAAGGCAGGGTTTGTCGGTAACCTCCCTGGATGGCGGAATGACTGGCGTCCCAGACCTATTTTCGATCTACGAATGGTCAAAGCAAACAGGGCGAAAAGTTTCGGAGCAAGATTTCAATGTTCCGACAGAAGCCTATAAGGCCTGCAAGTCGATTCATGCACTCTTTGAACCATTTATGCCAAATGTTGGACGTTGCCGCTTCGTTCGCTTTCAACCAGGCGGACATTTTCCTCCGCATCGCGATGGCTCGGTGAACTTTCAAATTCCTGACTACTTTCGAATTCTCGTCCCACTTAGCCGCACAGGGGCCGATCAGTTTCACTTCGTGCACGACGGCCGCTTGGTCGACTACGAACCGGGGCGACCGTATTTGTTCAATGCTTTAAAAACTCACTCCGTCGTGAGTTTCGAGAAAGACGCCTTAACATTGGCATTGAGCGTGGCCTTGACTCAGGAAACCGTAGCGAAAGCCGTCGATTTTTTTAAGATTTATTAGTCACTGAAAAGTTGGCGGACTATTCGATTGGCTTTAAGCCGCGCCCTATGAACAGGGCCGAGATCCCAACCAATATGGAAAAGTAGCCGACGATTTCAAAATTTGCTAATTGGCCATCGGTTGCTTTCACGACGATCAGGCTGGCGATGAAAGATCCGGCTCCGCCAGCCAATGATTGAACAGAAGAATTAAGACTTAGAAAACTTCCGCGGGCTTCCGGCTTCACCGTCGAAGTGATCATCGCCCAGGCGGGAACAAAGCGACCATTTGAAGCAACAAAAAACAGCGCCGAAATCGCAAGGACGTAGGCAATCGGAGTTTGGCCAAGATTTGTCAGAAGAAAAGTTGGCAGCAAGACAAGTAGGCCAAAGACTGTAAAGACGGGAGTCCGTCCGATTTTGTCGCACATTCTTCCTACCAGGGGCGAGGAGAAAATGGTCAAGCCACCGCCGATGAGATACATCAAAGGCAGTTGGTCTTCTCGAAAACCAACATTGGCAACAAGCGACGGCGCAATAAATGGAATAACTAGAAACTGACCGAGAGTTAAGAGCGTGGTCAGCAACAAAGCCCGCATTTGCAGCGGGTTCGTTATTACTCGATGAAGAACGTGATACGGAGTTGGTCGGCTTTCGCGACTTTGTAGGTGTCCAGACATCGAAGGTAAATAGAAAAATCCAATCACGCCGATGAGAACCGAGATCAGGCCAACAAAAAGAAATGGCGCATGCCAATCAAAATGATTGGCGAGAACGATCCCGAAGGGAACCCCAAAAACGGAAGCGAGTGAGAACGAAGCCATGACAAGCCCCATTGCTCGACCGCGCTTTGAGGGCGAGATGGCGTCGCCGACAATCGACATCACGAGTGCGCCCATGACGCCGCCAAAAAGGCCTGCGAAGCTGCGCGCAATTAGCAGCGCATAATAGTTGGGTGCAACCGCGCAAGCGAGCGTGCCGATCGTGAAAGCAAAATAGCTGACGAGCAGTGCTTTTTTTCGATCAAACCGATCCAAGAAGAAAGCACCGGCAAAGCCAGCGGCACCGGCAGCGAAGTTGTAAGCGGCAACAAGAAGCCCGAAGTCGAGCGGTTCAATTTCAAAGATGCGCATCAGCTTTGAGCCAAGCGGCATCAGGATCATGAAATCCATGATGTGGGTAAACTGAACACCCGCAAGGAGAAGCAAAAGGAGAAGCTCTTTGCGTGATAATGGTTCAAGTGTTGGGCGCAAGTTGAAACCTCGAGGTTCCTAGTGAGCTAAAAAATTCGAGATTTCGGAAGACGCGGCTCTTATTTCACCAAGTCCATCAAGATGACCGCCCTCTGTATCAAGCTGCGAGGTGGTCACTTCGAGGCCGAGTTCTCGAAGAGAGGTTATCCCTCGTTCTGCGTACTCAGGGAAGAGTAAGAGATCACGCTTGGCATGAATCCACAAAATTCTAGCCTTCAGTCGGTTCTTGATTGGCGTCACGTCGAAAAGCTGCACCGCTTTTGCGATCCGCAAGAAGCTGTTGGCGTCCGCGATCTGCGCGCGCGACCGCGCAGTGACAGCCAGTGCATTTTCAACAGAGAACATATTGGAAAGGTGGTTTTCAGGCGGGGTATCGGAGCTTGCTGCTCGGCGTGCAAAGGCCCGATTGGCCCACTGAGGCGATAGCGCGGTGAGCGTGACAAGTTCGAGTGCCGCCGCGAGACCTGCTTGCGGTGGATTCAATGGATCGTAAAATCCGTTTTTAAATTCAGGATCAAGATAAATCGGAGCACACCACTGGCGCAAAAGGCCAATGAGGTAGGGTTCTGACTGAAGTCCGCCGCCGATGATGCCGACCACTCGTCGTACGTATTCAGGAAAACGTGCTGCCCATTCGAGTGCCTGCATTGAACCCATGGATGGTCCCGCAACAGCGTGTAAGCTTGGAAGTTCGAGGTAGCGACAGAGTGCATATTGCGAACGGACAAAGTCCCCAATCGTGACGATCGGAAAATCTGCCAAGTACGGTTTTCCCGTGTCGTGATTGATCGACATGGGACCGGTCGTAAATACCATTGGATTGCCTGTGTTGATATTTGAAAGGCAATCGACCGCAATCACAAAGAACCGGTCTGTATCGATGGCTTTGCCCGGTCCAATGATGGAATCCCAATAGCCGGGCTCCAGATCAGAGGCGTGATAGCGACCGGCAGCGTGTGAGGTTCCCGTGAAATAGTGGGCAATTAAAATGGCATTGTCGCGTTTTGCATTTAGATGACCGTAGGTTTCATATCCGATTTGAACGTTCCGAAGGGTGTTTCCAGACTCGAGTTCAAACTGGGGTAGTAAAAACTCGTTTAACGACCATGGTTTCAGCTGTGAAACGGTCGTCGTTTGGCGTAGGAGGATCGAAGGAGACCGTTCCGTGCGTGGCAATTGAAATGGTCGGAACATCTGGATGACGTGACATGCGGAATGCAGTTAAGACAGCGTTCCGCGTTTGTCACGAATCTCTGAAGTTTTTTTGGGAGGATGAAATGAGCAAAACAACAACACCCCACGTCTTAATCACGGGCTCAACTAGCGGAATTGGGTGGGGACTCGCCACAGGTTTTGCGGCAAAAGGTTACAACATTACAATCAATGGACTTGGCGACGCGGGTGCCATCGAGAAGTTGCTTGTCGATTTAAAATCTAAGTACGGCGTCAATGCTTGGTACTCCAACGCAAACATGGCGAAGCCCGCGGAAGTGCGACAAATGGTTCTAGATGCGGAGGCGACGGCCGGCGGTCTAGATGTGTTGATCAACAATGCCGGTATTCAGCACGTTTCTCCAGTGGAAGACTTTCCAGAGGAAAAATGGGACGCAATCATTGCGATTAATCTGTCGAGCGCCTTTCATTCGACGAAAGCGGCGATTCCGGGAATGAAGAAACGTGGCTTTGGCCGACTGATCAACGTCGCTTCGGTGCACGGACTTGTGGCTTCACCATTTAAGTCGGCCTACGTCGCAGCCAAACATGGAATCATCGGCTTTACAAAATCGATCGCGCTGGAGTTAGCGGATACTCCACTGACCTGCAATGCAATTTGTCCAGGGTATGTTCGAACTCCCTTGGTCGAAGGGCAAATTGCCCAACAGGCTGTTGCGCACGGAATTTCTGAGGAGCGCGTGATACGCGATGTGATTTTGGCCGCTCAGCCGAAAAAGGAATTCATCGAAATTGAAGCGCTTTCTGACGTGGCTCTCTTGCTTGCGGGTCCCTCGGGGAAGGCGATCACTGGAATTGCTATGACCCTCGATGGCGGCTGGACCGCACGATAGTCCGGACAAATAAGTCTGGTTTTTTTATTGATCGAATCAGACTGAGACACTTCAAGTCTAAAGACTTTGTGAATGGATTCAGCCGAGCCGCATTTCCGACGATGAGAAATCTTGGAGGATGCGTGTATGTCCAGTGCTCCTGGTGGATCGCGTACAATAAAAAAGGGCGAAGTGATTTTCAAAGAAGGGGATAAGGTTCAAAACCTTTTCCTCGTTCAGTCAGGTCAGGTTGCCGTTCAAATTGTTCGCGGTAAACCGATTGATCTCTTTGGGATTGGGCCTAATCAGGTTCTCGGTGATTACATTTTGACAGGAATGTCGACGCATCCATTCAATGCAGTAGCTACAGTTGAGACCAAAGTTCTTGAGTTGCCTCTAGACGCTGTGAAAACCCAAGTCGAAGCAAGTCCTCAAGTCGTAAAGCTTTTGACGAAGTCATCTCTCGATCGACTCAAAGGTTTGCAAAATGAACTGAAATCCATTCGCCTCGAACGGGACAGTCAAGCGTGTCCGCCAGATCAATTGGCCAAAATTTTCGCTACCGTTTATCACGTCGCTCGATACAAAGGGGAAGTGAAGAAGGATGGCTCGCTTGAAGTTTCCTGGCATCTCATGAAGCAGTATGCGCAGCGGCTATTTCTTGAATCTCCCAAGCGTCTGGAATCGGCCGTCAAAGTTTTTGTAAAGCTACAGCTAGCTTCGCTGGCGATGCAAAAAAATGCAGAGGACCCGGAAGCGCCCGAAGAAATTTCGACGGTTACTTTCAAGAACGTCGAGATCGTTGAGTGGGTCTCTGAACATTGGCAGTACTACTATTTCAAGGGCGGGAAAACTGAGCTGCTGAAAACCGACGAAAAGGTGATGCAGGTCGTAGCAGCACTCGTCGCCTATGCGTCCGAATTGGAAGCCGATCGCAATGGCGCGGTTCGAATTGAGTTTTCAGAAATCGTCGAACGATTCAAAAGTGAAAGTGGAATCACGCTGAACGCAGATTTTTTTGGAGTCATTGAAAACAAGGGTCTCTTTGTAAAGCGAATTCCAACGGACAAAGGCGTACTTATACAATTTGAGTACAAGGAATTTGCGCGCTGGAGCCAGATTTGGACTGTCCTGAAAGAAATCGAAAAGTGGAACGAAAAGGGTACCGTCGAGATCGACGAACCAGCTTTCGATCCGAGAAAGTTTCAGAAGGCGACTGCGGCCAATCAATGCCCAAGCTGTGGACATGGCTATGATGGTGCGCCGAAGTTCTGCGCTGAGTGCGGGCAGAAGCTGCCGGCAGCCGCCTAGTAGCTGCCTAGTACTTGGCCTCAGCGAAGCTGAAGACGTCTTCCTACATTTTTCCTAGCATTTGATTGCGAATTTCTTCCATGCGCTTGCGATTGACATTCCAGTCGCTGTAGCCGACGCGAGAAGCACTTCGAAACTGAAGCGTCTTCGTTTGTTCATCGAACAAAAACTCGACGTCGTCGACGAAACGCATGACGGCCGTTCGAAACTCGACATGTAAATATGGTCCGTCTTCTTTGCGAATGTCAGTGCGTGGCATTTTCGTTAAAACCGCACGTAGTGCTTCTTTCGCGTCCGAAAGCGGTTTGGAGAGGTGAACGGCACAATTAATTGCTCGCGATTGAGTGCCTGCGTCGACACGCAGTTGGGCTTGTCTGGACACGGCGCCAGTCGACCTTCTAGATAAGTGGAATCGCTTGGGCCAAGTCGATGGTCCCAGTTTGAAAAAACACTGCAGCCAGTAGATGTGCCAATAGCCACAAGCGGCAGGAAAATAGTCAGAATAAATGCGGTGTTCGAACTTCTAAGTTTTATCATCGTTCATCAACGTGCCATTAATTTTTGGCGAGATACATCTTTAAGTAGTGAGCGAGGTACAATTGTAAGCGGCGCTCCATCCAACGCTTGGCAACTGCAGTAGGTCGTTTGAGAAGTTCGCGATCGACAAAGCCCATGTGGCCACCGTGTGTCTGACGATCAATCACGAAACTGTGGTGGTCAGCATTGCGTTGCTCAATTGTGACATCGCTCAAACCATTTGTGATGGGGTCGTCATCGGCGGTTAAAATTACGAGTGGCAGAAGTTGTTGGCCGAGTGCCTGACCGCTTGAGGCGCGGCGATAGTAGTCCATGTGATCTTCGAAGCCTCCCGCCGGTCCGGTGTAAAGGCGGTCAAACTGAAGTACGGAATCCCAAGGACGAATTTGGCGACTGGCGCTTTTAGCAATTTCTTGAAGGCGAAAAAAATCGTCAGCGCGAGATGAATGTCCAGCAAGTTTGTCCGCGCCAATCGCCTCGCGATCGTTGAGGCACTCGATGAGGTCGAACATGAAGCGTTGACCGTAAAGACGAGATCCCTTGCGGCTGAGACGCAAAGCACTCAGGTACAAATCAAATGGTGGGCTGACGGCAATGACAAAATCGGGAAGATCGCCGTTGAATTGATTTTGTATTTCAAGGCGCGACAGTTGCGTCGCAGAATGCGCCGGAACAATTCCAGCGCTTAATAGTATGGCGGCGTTTCCACTGAGACTGTAGCCAATGATAATTTGAGGTCGATTGGGAAAATTTTGTCGTCCCCATTGTACCGCTCGGGCGAGGTCATCGCTACGACCCGAGTGATACGTTCCGATTGCCCGATGCCGTCCATCGCCGCAGCCACGGTGGTTCCATAAGACCGCTGATAGTCCAAGTTCCACGCAAGCTGCGGCGGCTCTTGGCATGTACTTCGAATCGGAAGAGCCCGCGAGCCCATGAAAAATATGAACAAGAGCCTTGGGATCCTGCTTTCCGAGCGGAGCATATTCTCGCCCCCAGAGTTCGTCTCCATCTGGAAGCGCTAGTTTTATTTTTCGTGGGTCGCGAAATTCTTCAGACACTGGCGGAGCGGGCAGAAAGTGACCAAGAATTGTTTGCCCATGGCCTCCAAGAAGAGGCAGGGCGGGCTGAAACCGTGGGCTTTCGTCAATCGCGCGCTGGAGGGAGCGATTTAGCGAGGTCGTAGTTTGGATATTTTCCATGGCACTCATCGCGGGTACTATGTCCTAGCTAAAACCTCGCTGGCAACGCTATACGAAGCCTGTGAATCAAGGGGGGCTTATGTTCACATTAATGGCAACTCGTGCGTTAGTTTTGTTTCTGTCGGTGTGTTTCATTTATCCAGATGTCACTTATGCCGCCCCACCTGAAGAGTCGAAAGCACCGTTTGTTTTAATCACAGATGTCGACGACACCATCAAGGTTTCTCAGATCCTAGATCCCGTTGGTAAAGTGATCCGCTTTTTAGCGGACCCGGTCGCCTTTGCGGGAATGTCGACGCTCTACCACCAGCTGCTTGAGCAAGCCAATCGAGATGGTCGGGATCATGGTTTCGCTGTTGTATCTGGTACTCCTTGGGTTCTGGGCTGGTCAATTTGGGAATTTTTAGAAGAGTTCGCCTTTCCTGAAGCCTCGATCATCGCGATGCGCCCGTTAGCAATGGACACTCTGGAATTCAAATCCGATGAGATTTCAAAAATTCTAGATCAAAATGCGTTGAATGGAGGTCAGTTGATTCTTGTCGGTGACGACACGGAAGCTGATCATGAAGCGTATCTCGCAGCCAAGAGACAAGTGGCAGATCTAAGAGATATGAAGACCGAGATTTTCATTCGACGTGTCAGCGGTCGCGCTGCAAATCAAGGGAGCACGTATGCCTTCGATTCGGCCGCCGATATTGCTGTCGTTCAGTTTTTAGGTGGACGCTTGTCGCAAGCGGCGGTCGAAAAAGTTTTTAGTGAAATTGAAAACGAAAACGATCTTGAGAATTTGTTTGTGCCAGGAGAATATTGTCCTGGTCTTCAACAAGGTCGCCTCAGCCGCGACGCTCGCGCGGTGAAGGCTCCCGCCGCTATGCTTGCCCGCCTGTCGAAAATTGAGGACCATCTTCGTCGAGTGTGTTCGGAGAGTTCGTCTTGGTTCTCTGCAAATTCAACTAGGTTGATTCAATAGTCGCGACAAGTTCGAAATGCTTTGTGAATGGAAACTGTTCGACCACGGAGAGTCGAGTTAAGCGGTAGCCATGTTTCCGTATCTGCTCAAGATCCTGAGCAAAGCTTTCGGGAAAACAGGAAATGTAAATCCAAGGGGCGCATTGATAGTTTTCCAGCAATAAAATTTGGCCGGCGAATGCTCCTAGGCCCGTCCTCGGTGGATCAACCAGAAGCACTTCCTTAAGTGAGGTGGCTTCAAGTTGATGCCCCGCAAACGCTTTGGCGGACTGAATAAAGTCGCCACGAAACACTTGAAGTCGATTGTGAAACCGGTCGCCGGAGAAGCCAGCAGATTGAACACCTTGCGCGAGCGCCGCGAGTGCCAAAGGGTCGAATTCATAGGCGCGAACCTGAAACCCGTTTGCGAGAAGAGCAAGAGTGAAGGTACCGCTTCCGCAACCGAACTCTGTGATTCGGTGAGTGTTCGGATCGGCAAGTGTTTTTAAATGTGATTGAACGACTTCTACAAGCTTTCGTCCGGCCCGAAAACCAGGTTGTGTGAATGTTCCGACAGATCCGAAAACTTTTAGAGCGGGGCCGTTGGGGTGACCGCCGGAAGCTAGGTTGGGGGTTTCGTACCATGCCTCGGGAACTGGGTCGATAAGTCCGACTCGACGATTGTTCGAACTAGAGTCGCTTCGAAGTGCCACTCGTTTTCGTTTTTGCCCGGCTTCGATCACGATGTTGTTTTGCAATTGACGTTCGAACCACGTGCTCTCGTCTAGCAAATCCCGTATATCCTCGTTTGCGGCATCAAGCCAAACTCCACGCAGGCCCGAGGGAGAAACGCGAAGTCGTACACCTGCTCGTCGTTTGATGGGTGGTAAGTCGCGACGAAAATCTTGAAGCCAGAGCTCTAGATCACTTGAAAGCTGAGGACATCCTTCAAGGTCAATGATCTCTCGCTTCAGTCCGTTCCCTGTTTTCGAATAGAGGCCCAGCCGTTGGCGGCCAACCTCGTCAGTGTCGAGAGTGAACTCGAGGCGATCGCGCAAGCCGCCCTTGTCGATCCATTCGACTTCGATGGGACTTGAGATTCCTAGGTCTAAGAGAGTTTGTCGGCGCAGCTCGCTGACCTCTTTCTGCGAAAGATGAAGGTAAGAGCAGCCAGAGCAAATGTGGCTGTAAGAACAGGAAAGTAGCTGCGTGTAGGACATCGTGAACCAACTGACGATTTTAAAGGAAAACTGGCAAGCGGAAGTTTTGGCATGAAACTGAGAATTCTGTCGGAGCTCTCTCAAAAGCGCCACTCTAGGGCACTGGCTTTGAAATCCTCGCCATAGTAGCTGGGGAGAGCATGAAACACTTCGCATTCATTTCGATTCAAGTCGATTTTATACAGAGAAAACCTAGGGTATTCAGCCGTTTAATGGTAAAGGCAGTTGGGGTAATTTGAAACACCAGTGGTTGGCCCACTTCTCGAAGTTCGGCCTGGCTGCCTGGGAGGGTAAACGTGTTAAGGAAGTTTCAAGTCCGGCTAAAGCTTGTCGCAGGCCTTATGACACTCGCCTTTTCGTCGTCTTTATCTGCTATGGATTCAACTGAGGTTCTGCCGGAATCCATCAACTCGCCGTCCGTTCGTATGGGCGTGGTTTCGGGAATCGGGATGAAGTTCTTGGCCAACGGCGATCTCATGTCGCTCGGCGATTTGAACTCGATTGAATTTAGTATTTCTAATCTTCGCCAGTTTGAGCCACGCGTGAATGAACTTGTGGCGGTGCTCAATCAGTTCGGCAGTCAACGACTGGGCGATCAATTGTCCCTCGGTGTTTTGCGCGTCGATACCACTCCTGAAGTTAGGTACCTCGCGCCCGTTTATGCGCGCGGTTTAACTAAACAGTGGACAGTGGGTTTCGGACTACCTGTCATTCAATACAAAAACCGGCTTCGCCTTCAGCAGTCGGGTTCCAATCTTGATGCAATCCGCGCGGAGGTCGGGAACGCGTCAACGGACCTCAATCAAGCTTTCGATCAGTTGAGTGTTGATCTCGCGGTCGTGGCGCAAGATCAACTGGTAAAAAAAGGCTATAAACCTCTGACAGATAGAGATGAAAGTCAGATCGGCGATTTGCAACTCGTCAGTCTTGTTCAAATGAATAAAGAAGAGAAATTTTCGACGCAATTAAAAACATTGCTCTCGGTTCCAACGGGGCAGGGTGACGATCCGGACGATCTTGCCGACCTCGGAGCGTTTGGCTATACGGCGATCGAAAATCAGCTTTTGGGTAACTACTACGTCACGTCCAAGTGGCAGGCGGCCGCTAAGTTTGGCTACCGATATACATTGCCTGACCGGGTTGTGCGCCGGATCCCCATGAACGAATCAGACACGCTGCCAGGGCCCGAGACCAAGCAAACAGTCAATCGTCGAACTGGAGACGCTCTTTTCGGCGGTGGCAGCGTTACGTATTCTTTTTCTCAGGAGTTAGATATTGGCCTCGGGTGGGAGTTCACTCGCAAGGGTGCAGATGACTACACGGGCACCGTACCGCTGAGGTATGACTTGATTGACGGACGCGATGCGAGTTCCGATCGCGTAAGATTTGGGATCAGCTATTCAAGCATTGAATCTTTTTTTGCTGGCAAAGCCATTCTTCCGTCCATCATCGCGTACGAGTTTTCTGACAATATTAGTGGCGTAAACGTAGAAAGGATGGCGATTCATGAAATCTGGCTTCAGCTATTCTTCTAGGTTTTTAATTGGTCGTTCGTTTCTAACTATTTTCTTAACTATCTTTTTAACTGCTGCGTGTTCACCGCAGCCGGTGGTTCGACAATTTAAACCGGCCAATCAAGATTTCGGCCCGGTTCGCACCGACGGAGATCTGAATGTCGATGCGATTTCTATCAACTCTCTTCCCACA
>JAXMMN010000545.1:0-6740 GCA_034366485.1 Bdellovibrionales bacterium | reverse complement strand
AGGAAAAATCTTGCGCTGCGCCTGGGGCCTGAAGTCACCGACTACATTCGCCAAACCGGAGAGTGGTTTGATTTTGCAACAGCAAAGGACTTGCGTGATTTGATGGGCCACTCAAGCCCATCGACGGCACTTCGAATGCTCCACCTGCGAATGCGCGGTCGCTGGGTGAAAGAGGTTTTGTCGAAAGACCTGTTGAAGCAGGTTTTCCGCGGCGTCCTTTTAGGTGGCGTGGTTTTTGGTTCTAGCTACTTGGCCCAGAAGTTCTCGGCAGCGGATGAAAAAACTCAAAAATCGATTTTGGATTCAATGGCAGCCCTTTTGTTGGTGGAGCTTGCGAACTTGGAAGCAGACGCTGGTTTGAAAATTCCTGATTGGGAACGAGAACAAATAGTTCGGTCGGCACTGAAGGTGGCGAAGCCCTCTCAGGCTGGAGAAGTATTGTTGCTTTCTCAAATCGAAGTCGCGTCAACCGTGAAAAGTGCGGCAGAGAATCTTGCGTCGCCGAGCGCCGTCGTAAATAGGGGAACCGAAAAATTCTGGGTGCTCGATCGCGTATCGGGACGAGTTTTTGTAGGCCTCGCAGAAGCGTCTTACGACATCAAGCTAAAGGCTCCAAACGGTCAGTCGCCGCGCGTGGAACTTAACACGCGGGCACTTGTCGAGATCACGGCCAAAGAAGCGCCAGTGACCTATCAAATTGCATTGAACAAATTTAAATCAC
Organism: Bdellovibrionales bacterium; assembly: GCA_034366485.1. Lineage (GTDB taxonomy): Bacteria > Bdellovibrionota > Bdellovibrionia > Bdellovibrionales > JAMPXM01. The sequence continues at coordinate 6,019 of JAXMMN010000545.1, read as the reverse complement.
CCCAAGCTAATTCATCGAAAAAGGTAATCGTAAAATGAAGCGATCAATTGTGAAGGCCGGAAATACTGTTTCAAGTTTAGTTGTTTTTGCGACCGCATTAAATGCAGCAGCCTTTAGTGGTGTCGGAGCGGAAGTGCGTTTCATTCACCCGGTACCCGAGGGCGGGGAAGAGACCTGTCTCGTACCTAAACACTACTCTTCAAATTCCAAACTGCTGACGAACCTCCAGTCGGCCGAAGATCGTGAAGACGAGCTTAAGCTTTGTCGTCTGACGATCTATGAGGGCATGGGTCCAAAAGTAAAAATTGAATCAGTGGGTTCGCTGCAATTCACGGCGCTTGAATCAAAAGAGATTCTTGCGTGTCCTAAGTACAATAGCACCAATCCTGGAACCAACCTCGTCGAGGTTCCAGCCAACATGACTTACGCCGAAGCGGCGAAGTCGATTTGTGTGCCGAAGGATAAAGCGCTTGCTGCATTGAAAGCAGAAAACGATGAGTCCGATGATAAAGAGTACGAAGGCAAATATGATTTAGATGCCAAGTTCAAAAGCACGATTTCGTGTTCGGCGACCGCTTCCGCGCTTGGCTACTATCATTTATCACGATTGCTGGGGGGCGCAGGTCGAGTGCCAGTGGCAGTTGCGCGAACAGTTGCGCGATCTACGCATCACGAAATTGCAACTCGTGCGGTCAATCACTTCGGCGGAAGTCAGGAGCTAATCGCGAAAAACTGGCGTTCGTTCAAGAGCGCATCAGATGCGGCAGCTGCTGGTCGACCGAATCCGAAGATCTATACCGACAAAGGGCAATATGTGTACGGCAGTCTGCAGAAGAACTTGAAAGGTGAAGAGCGGTACACGGAAATTGGCGGTCGCGGCGCCTATGACGATCGCTACACGCGATTCCTTGGGCAAGACCCATTTCTTCGGGTATCGAACCCGGCTGACGTGAAGCACGTGCCTCCGGTTGGGGTTTCGTCTGCACCTTCGGCGCGGCTGTTTTCCGAAATGGCACCACACATTCTTCAAATGCAAGACGTGTCGGACATGGTTTTAATGGACACGTTGATGGCCCAGGACGACCGCATTGGTAATATTCACGTGAAGCCAATGGTTCTTGAGCTCGGCTCGCAAACGCCTCGCAAGATGAAAAAACCAGAAGAGAAAGCTCTTGAAGCCTTACAGAAGGCAAAAAAGTCGTTCCCTCTTTCTGCGGCAGTTGCAGCAGAGGCTTCAGCGAAAGTGTTTCCAGACGGCCGGGCGATATTTGTTCGTGCTATGCATTTGAAAGACAACGATTGCGGTGTCGACACTGACATTCGCGGCAATCAAATGCGTCGTAACAAGGCGCTGGAGTTGGTTCGACACATGAATCCGGAAACTTATAAGCGCTTTATGGCATTTGCCGATGAAGTGGAAAGTGACCGATTTAAAACTTTTGCGACGGAAACATTGCTCTATCGACCTGTCGACTACCAAGGGCCTCGCTATTCACTGAAAGAAAACGTTCGCCATGCAGCGAAAATCCTAAGTGAGAATTGTGAGCGCGGACTTTTGAAGCTCGATCTCGTTCAGAGTTTCGACGAAAAAGGAAACTGGGTCCAACCGCCTGCTGTTTCTTGTCGCTAATCGCCTCCCGACCAAAGGCCTGCTTCATCCGCAGGCCTTTTATTTCTAACTTCGTAGAAGACGAGAAGCCCGTTTGGGCACTAATCTATGACTCATGGGATACGAAAATCGACGAGTCGTTACGGGTCTTTGGCTGGCTGCATTCGCGTTGCTCGGCTTGGGTATCGTGCAGGTCTACACTTCTAGTTATATTTTTGCCTTCGAGTCGCGCGGCGACGGACTTTACTTTGTAAAGCGCCAGTTCCTGTTTGGTGGAATTTCTTTTGCCCTCATGGGGCTCGTGGCATTTATGCCTTTTCGCTGGATCGAACGCGCCGGCTGGTTGTTGTGGCCGCTTTCTGGAATCGGCGTTTTGTTGACGTTGGTTCCGGGAATGGGAGTTCGAGCGGGTGGGGCCGCGCGCTGGATCAATCTCCCGGGTTCGAATGTGTTTGAACCCGCAGAGCTTGTGAAAGTAGCACTCCCGATTTTTCTCGCGACACTGATTGCCAGAAGCAGGTCTTCGCAAGGCCGAGGGATTCATGAGTCTCCGGTCTGGATGGGCGACGTTCCGGGGCCGTGGCGTTTTCTTTTGACCTTCGTTCTGCTGGTCGCACCAATGCTTTTGCTTTTGCGGCAACCTGACTTCGGGACGTTTGCAATTGCGTCGGCCACTATTTTTTCTGTTCTCTTCGTTTTTGGATTGCCATGGATTTGGATCGCGGCCAGTGGCGCGATCGCGGCACCTGCATTTTATTTTCTCATCATGCAGGTTCCCTACCGAAAAGCGCGGGTCCTCGCATTTCTTGACCCGTGGTCGGTCTCTGACTCGAAAGGCTTTCAGGTGATCCAATCGATGTTAAGCCTGAGATCGGGTGGGTTGACAGGCGCCGGGCTTGGCGAAGGCCAAGGGAAGCTTTTCTTTTTGCCGGAGGCACACACAGATTTCACACTTGCCGTGCTTGGCGAAGAAATGGGTTTCATCGGCGTGGTCCTTTTGCTTTCGCTCTATGGTTTTTGTTTGCTACGAGCATTTCGCTTGGCAGCTCGTGCTGAGCAACCGTTTCGTCGAGCGTTGGCAACTGGGCTGGCGACGGTCTTTGGCCTTTCTGTCTTCGTAAATTCCGGAGTCGCGATGGGGCTTTTGCCAACCAAAGGACTGACGCTTCCGTTTATGTCCTACGGCGGCAGTTCTGCTGTGATGTCGGGCCTTTTGTTTGGCCTGCTGCTTTCGTTAGAGCGCCTCGATCGCTTTGAAAATGCGAGAGCCGCGAGATGAATTCAGTGACAGGGAATAAAACGGTTGTCATCGCAGGTGGGGGGACCGGTGGTCACATTTACCCAGGCCTCACCGTAGCAAAAGTTCTTTCCGAGCAAGGGTACGAGGTTCATTGGGTTGGGGCCTCCGGCGGACTGGAAGAAAAGATCGTCACTCATGCAGGACTTCCGCTTCATTTAATTCGGATCGGAAAGCTTCACAGCAGTGCGGGACTTGGTGCTCGCATCAAAACGGTCATTGGAATGCCGCTGGCATTTGCTCAAGCGGTCCTTCTGGCCCTGCGATTGCGTCCGCGTGCAGTTCTTGGCGTCGGCGGGTTTGCGTCTGGGCCGTTTCTTTTTGTGGCGTGGTTGTTTTCATCTTTTTTGCGAATCCGCACTGTGATTTGGGAACCCAATGCCCATGCCGGGCTCGCCAATCGCTGGCTTTCGAAGCTCGTGGATGAAGTGCTTTTGGTTTTTGAAGCGGCCTCGAGGGATCTCAAAGCGAAGCGCGTGTACCGGGTGGGCCTTCCGGTTCGAGACACAATGAAGGTAGCTCCGCGTGCGGAACTTTCGGGTAGAAAATTTCGTGTTCTTGTTTTTGGCGGAAGCCAAGGGGCAAGGGCGATCAATCGAGTCGTCGCGGACTGGGTGGAGCAGACGGATTTGCAAAATGGCGAAGTTGAACTGATCCACCAAACCGGTAAATATGATTTTGCGGATATGTCCGCGCGCTATGCCAAACTGCAAAACCAAGGGCGAGCACTGACAGCTTCGTGTTTTGAATACCTTCATGACATGGATCAGAGATTTGCGTGGGCCGATTTGCTAGTCTGTCGGGCCGGTGCAAGCACAGTGGCGGAAGTCGCAGCTTGTGGTAAGGCGACTCTTTTTGTTCCTTTGCCAACGGCTGCGGATAACCATCAGCTAAAAAATGCGGAAGTACTTCAAACCGCAAAGTCCGCGCTTGTCATCGAGCAGAAAGACTTCACAGTCGGCACTTTAGAGAGCACGATACAGATGCTTCGCAGTTCGCCTCAACGTCTCGCGGAGCTTGAAAAGAATGTGCTTAAATTTTCTGCGCCAGGAGCTGCGACAGCCATTGCCGCTCACGTTTTGGGCAACTCTGGAGACCGTAAATGAAAAATCCGGCACTGAAAAACCCGGCACTGAAAAGCCTCATGGCGGCTCGAGTTCATTTCATCGGAATTGGCGGAATCGGTATGTGCGGTCTCGCCGAACTCTTGCACAATATGGGATCAACCGTAACGGGTTCAGATCTTACGGATAATTCTCAAATTCATCGCCTGCGCGAACTTGGTATCAAGGTCGTCATCGGTCAAGCTGCCGAAAATGTGCACGGCGCTGAAGTCGTCGTTTATTCAAGTGCCGTGAAACCTTCCAACGCTGAGTATGCAGAGGCAAGACGCCTAAAAATTCCATTGATTCCGCGCGCTGAAAGTTTGGCTGAGATCATGCGTCTTAAGCGCGGAATCGCCGTTGGTGGATCGCACGGAAAGACAACGACGACCTCGATGATCGCAGCGATATTTTTAGAAGCGCAGGCGAACCCCACGATCGTCGTTGGTGGCCGGTTGGATTTGATCAAGTCGACAGCGATTTTGGGTTCTGGTGAGTGGATGATCGCAGAAGCGGACGAAAGCGACGGAAGCTTTTCCCGCCTCAGTCCTGAAATCGCGCTTGTCACCAACATCGACAACGATCATTTGGATCACTATGGAACTTTCGAGCATTTGAAAAAGGCATTTTCCGACTTTGCCAGTCGGGTTCCATTTTATGGAGCAGCTGTCGTTTGCTGGGATGATCCGGTCATTCGCGAAACTTTTGCGCCTTTTGGCAAACGCCTGGTTCGCTACGGATTCTCTGACGAAGCTGATCTTCGTATCGAAGGTGAGAAATCTCAGTACAAGGTTTATTTGGATCAGAAGCTACTGGGTGAATTTCGTCTGCACGTGCCGGGTAGGCACAACGCGCTGAATGCGGCGGCGGCCCTAGCTACAGCACTCGAGGCTGGAATCGATTTTGCGACAGCCGTACGTGGGCTTGATCGATTCAATGGCGTCGATCGACGGTTTCAACACAAAGGAACTGTTCGAGGCATTGATGTGTTTGATGACTATGGTCATCACCCCACAGAGATTGATGCCGTGTTAAAAGCCTTTCGAGAGCGTTATGGAAATCGGCGACTGGTTGTTGCGTTTCAGCCGCATCGCTACTCGCGGACGAAGCTTTGCTGGGATCAATTTCAAGGCTGTTTTGGTTTAGCAGATAGGGTGTTTATCACCGACATCTACGCGGCTGGTGAAGATCCGATTCCTAACATCGATTCAACAAACATGATTCAGGGCGTGAGGGCACAGGCAAAAGCGCAAGTGCCGCGCGAGGGAATAAGTTTGATCGAATCGAAAAGTGGCCTGACACCCGTCTTGAAAAAAACCGCTGAGATGTTGGCGGAAGTACTAAACTCGGAGCAAGGCGTTCCATCAGGAGAACCGCCTGCACTCTTTACGTTGGGTGCCGGCGATATTTGGAAACTCTCGTCAGAAGTTCTGCAAGCGCTCCAATCCATCAAGAAAGTTACAAAAGCGTGATTCGACAAAATGTTTCCCTCGCCTCATTTACTTCTTGGCAGGTCGGCGGCACTGCCGACTGGTTGTCCGAGCCGACGAGTGAGATTGAGCTAGAAGAAGCAATTAAATTTGCTGTTGAGAAGTCTTTGCCGATCACGGTCCTAGGTGGTGGCACGAATGTTCTGATTTCCGATAGAGGCATACGCGGCCTGGTCATCGCTCTTAGAAAATTCACTGGTATCAACACACGCGAACATTTTGGGCGCTTTCAGGTTGAGGCGCTTTCTGGAACTTCGAAATCCGAACTTTTGCGAGTGTTTTTAAAAGCTAAGCTTGAACCGGCCGTGTTTCTTGCGGGGATTCCTGGCGATGTTGGTGGCGGTATCGTCATGAATGCCGGGGTCAGCGAGATGATGACTCCGCGTGAATTTGTCGAAATCACGGACCGTATTGAAGTTTGGAATTGGGACTCAAAGGGCGCGATTTCAAAACGCCAGATAGACGCAAAGAACCTGAATTGGAGCTACCGTCATTGCGAAGGCTGGCGACCGGGGATTTT
>JAXMMN010000544.1:0-3803 GCA_034366485.1 Bdellovibrionales bacterium | reverse complement strand
CCTCGAGGCCTGATAGATCACGTAGCAACCAAAAGGGACGCGCATCCGAAGCGCCGTCACCAACAACAATGACCAGCGTCGGTGCGCCATTAGGCCTCGTAGAGGCCTCAAAGACCTTGTCAGCCGGAATGACCGCTTTCTCTAAATCACGAACTCGAAGATCCCAACGAAACTCTTTCACTTCAGCGCCAGCTGAATCCCGAACGATGTATTCAAAGTTCGTAGAAGCGGGAATCGGCGACGCATCTCGCTTAGCAGTTGATCGAATATCAATGACTTTCACTGCGTCTGCGGAAACTGCTTTTTTAAATTGAGAATCCGTCAAATCAGAATCGCGCAACCGAGGATACCGAAAGTGCTCCGGTACCTGCTTTCCAGCGCCAGTCGAACCTTTCACCTTCGACACGCTTAACAACGTCGTCTCCGAAAATGGATTCGAGATACTGGCTACGTCAAGAGGCTCTAGCCCCAGAACCTGCCAAAACTGCGGTGGCATTTTCTTTCGATCAAATTCAACAATTGCATCCACAAGAAATCCGCCCAGATCGCTGACGTAGGGCTCGTCAGAACTTTCGCCAAAATAAACAAACTGAAGCGTCTGCCCCACGCGGTGGCATCGTCGGCCACCGAAACGCGCCACTACCCCGCCACCATTTTCGATTAATCGATCACGAAGTGCTTTTGACAAAACTTGGTAGGTTCCATCAAGTCCCTCCTCCGAAGCTTTCGCATCTGCGCACTTCTTTGTTTTATCGACACCTGACAACTTGTAGCTCGAAAGCCAGGACTTCCACGCAGCCTCATCTAGTTTAGGCTGCTTTGCAAAAATAGCCTGAGGTCGCTGACCAAACGGCGCTTTTTTAGCGTCACCAAAGACGTTTCCTGAATTCACAATCGGTGCAATCGGCGCTGAAACTTCTACCGGCTGCGACGCTGTCTCCAGACTTGAACTTTTCCTTAAAAATTTAGCCGCGATGAACCCGAGCGCTCCGATGATCACGACCGTCAAGACGATCTCTGGAATTCTGCTTTTCGCCGGCTTGGGGGCACCCTTCATGTTCACTCCTACTCGCGTACTTTCAATCTCGTACTTTTATGGCGTTTCTGTTCGGCTCTCTTGTTCGACAAATAAATAGCGTGGGTAATGCATTTCATTGTCGACCGTACTTCCCCCAAGGCCGACAACTATATCGGGGTTTGGGTTGGCCGCATGCTTGATCGAATTGTCGTATTCAATTTCACTGATCAACTGGCTGCCTGGTTCAATCGAAATGCCTTCGCCTGGCAATGTCAAAACGCGATCCATCTTAAACTGCATAAAGGGAATTGAGGCGATCGTCGTTATGACGCCTTCAGGGTTCCGCAATTGAATTCTGGCTGCAGTTCCTCGGTAGTGGGTATGGACCGAAATGACTTTCAAAAGAATTGATTTATCAATTTCCAAAAAAGAACGTGCGATATAGGAAGCGCGTCCGGCGGCGATTTTAAAGCTCGAATGTGGCTCTACCGACCAACGCTTAAGCGGCCGATAGGATTCCTTCGTGTTTCGTCCGAGAACATCAAACACGAGAGAAACGGACTCCTTTTTTCCAGATGGCTCCATGTGCAACTGAATCGCGAACTGCATTCCTTTTTTTACCCGAACGGCGGAGTCGAGTGGGTAAACAAGCCGTCCTTGCCGACGACTGAACGTCGCAAGCACGGGCTCATTGACCAAAGTGAAAGGAACCTTTCGTCCGTCTAAGCTTCCGTCAATTGATCGCAAAACACTTTCGCCAAAAAACTTTTTCAGTGCACTCGCTCGCAAATGAAAGCTCATGTTGGCCGACTCACTAAAGTCCTTCGCATCAACCTTGGTGGGGTCAAATGCAAAAATCGTAGTGTGATGAACCGACTGCAGATTTGTGCGAAGATCGAAACCCTGAATGTCGAGATCTTCCGTCAGAGGCTTGCCAATAAAAGTGTTGAGGTAGGCGGCCTCGCCAACAGCCGCTACTTCAACTGGCTTTTCCAGTTCAACGGTCAACAAGACCGGCAGTTTAGGCTGAGGGTTTTTCAAGAAGCTTTTTCGGCGATCTCGAGTAGCCAGAAAAGCTTTGCGCATATCGCTCGTCAGTTCGGGTGGTGCTTCTAGCCAGGAAACGATCTTTCGCAAATCTTCAACGCTTGGATTCACCGGGTCGGGCTGTTTTGTATAGTACGGATCAAATCGACCGGGCATTCGTAGTTGCCGAATGGTTTTTAAACTCATGGCCTTCCAACCCAAAACTTCGTCGAGGGACGTGAAGTAATCATAAACCTGAGTCGACATGTGACAAGACAAACAGGCCCTGGAAAACGGCCGAAGAAAGTCCACTTCAAAACTCACACGCTGAGAATTTTCGAGCCCGAGTTTGCATCGATCGGCTTTTGCAGCAGTCCTCCACACCTGAACAAAATGGGAAGGGATCAGTGCAACTACCTTTTCTTCGAAACCTAATACGTTGCCCATCGCGAGACGTTTTTCCGTCTTTGCATCGATCAACGCAAAATCTCCAGCCGAGGCAAAACCGAATTGCTTTGCTACTTGCTGATAGGCATCGAACAAATAGTAATAGGGTTGCTGGTTGTGTCTTTTTCCTAGGGCCTCACGATTGGCGTCGATCGCGACGTCGAGAAACAAAAGCTTTAGCTTTTTCGCCTTTTTCAGAGCTTCTGACAAAGCCTTTTGAAGCTGAACTAGGTCAAAGGCGGGACAAATTTTAGAATCTACCGCTAGGACGATCATCTGATTGAAATCTCGAAAGTCGCTCAATGCAAAACTGCGAATTTCCGTTGATGGCAATCGAAACTCCGTTTCGCCCGTCAGAGTTTCCGCAGTCTGCGTTTTCTCGGTTTTCTCATGCGCACTGCCAATGGATGCAAAGAGACCAAGCCCCAACACGACAAGCAGCCGTTTTAAGTTGATTGTTGATATTCCTCGCACGACTTTGAAGTTCATCATCTCAAATCCTAACCGAGAAAACCCGAGAACTGAATAGTCCACTTCTGGGCCAGGTCCAGTTTCGATCCGCCTTGTCGCTTTCTTGCCTCGTTCTTGCCGCTACCGCGATCCGAGTGATATCTTCATTTTTGTTGAATCGAAACGAAGAAACCCCGAAATCTCGCAATGCATTTCTCAACCACTATCTGGCTGTGTCGATTTTTTCTGGCGCACTTTTCGTGCTATATGGTCCGCAAATTTTGCCGCTAGTCGCCCTGGCGATCATCTCGACAACAGTTCACAACCTGCGCCGTGCAGCGCTTGGGCTAGCCTGCGTAGCAAACTTGATACTGATTGATGCTGGTGACACTGAAATAGCTCAGCACCTCCTGCACCTACTTCCTTTTCTCTTGTTCAACGCTCTCTTTATAGTTTTGGTAGATCATGTCAAAGCCTTCGCCCGCCACTATCTCGTCTTCGTCACGGCAATGGTGCTCGTGCTTCTGGGCGTACAGGTCGCGGCAGAGCAGATGTATGATCATTCGAAACTTGCCACTCGTATGACGATGCCGATCATTTTGAACTTCTGGACCTACATGAATTATGTGAAGGTTCCATTAACAGGGCTGACCTTTATTGAGAAAGTGATTTGGCTGCGCCCATTTTGGTTTCGTTGGATCATTCCCTTCGGATCAAACGTCGAAGTGAAACGAGGGCTTTTCGAAAAGACGTACATCGATGCTCGTCAGTTTCAAAGATTTGCACTGATCTCGTTGTTCCTCGTAGCCGGATTGTTTTTCTACGAAAACTTGTTCTTCGAGAAAGGCGTCGCCTTCAGAAA
>JAXMMN010000543.1:0-3065 GCA_034366485.1 Bdellovibrionales bacterium | reverse complement strand
CGCAGGTCTCGCATTTGAAGAATGTGAAATCCGCAATCTCCAAAGCAAAGTCGAAAGTTCTCTCGATGGCCAATCGAACAATGATCATCGAGACCAAACGCTCAACTCTAGGGCTGTTTGCCGAACTTGATCCCGTGGAGTGGATTGAGCCTTTGGCTGACGTTGAAATGCCATGGTTCAGAGACGAAAACATGCGTCTCCTTATGATGGCCTCTCCCGGTGACTATTCGGATCTCGATGGTTTCGAAAGTGGAACCAAGTTGATGAAATTCGACTCTGTGTGGGCAAAAGGTTTTGCGGGCACGGGCGAAACAGTCGCCTTCGCCGATACCGGAATGGACACCGGCGACGCCGCGGCCATTCATCCTGATTTTGCCGGCCGCGTGCCACAAGGCTTTATCCACGGTCTGTTTTCCAAGAGCTGGGAAGATCCCATGGGCCACGGCACACACGTGGGTGGATCAGTCGGTGGCGATGGCGGCTCTTCGAATGGAAAAGTAAAGGGTGCCGCGACGTTGGCCAACGTGATTCCACAAAGTATGTGGAGCCCGATGCTCGACAATTTAAGTGTTCCTTCGAAACTAAAAGACATGTTCGGCAAAGCCCACAGCGCGGGTGCCCGCATTCACACGAATTCGTGGGGCTCGGCCGCCGGTTTCGGCGTTTACGACAGCATGGCTCAGCAAGTAGATGAGTTCATGCACGCCAACCCAGATTTTTTGATTTTGTTTGCAGCGGGTAACAACGGTGAAGATGCCGATAAAGATGGCCGCATCGATTCCGGTTCTGTTTCAACTCCGGGCACCGCCAAGAACGCCTTGACGGTTGGCTCGAGCAAAAACCTTGTGGCCAATGGCGGAATTCAAGCGAAGCTCATCGAACTTAAAATCGGAAAAGACAAATGGGGTGTCGAGCCGCTCGCGAGCTCCAGACTTTCCGAAAATGACAAAGGCTTAGCACCATTTTCTAGTCGCGGTCCGACAGCAGACGGTCGCTTGAAGCCAGAAGTCGTAGCTCCCGGAACAAATATTCTTTCCGCGAGATCGCGTCATCCCAAGGCAGATGTTCTTTGGGGTGCGTACAACGATAAGTATGTCTGGTCGGGTGGCACTTCAATGTCGACTCCGCTAGTTGCCGGCGCAGCAGCAGTGATTCGCGAGTACTTGGTAAAGGATCGTAAACTTTCGAATCCTTCGGCGGCGATTGTGAAAGCAGCGCTCATGCACACGTCGGAAGATTTATTCCCAGGTCAGTTCGGTGCGATTGGCGTTTCGCGAGGGCAAGAGCTTGCGACCGCTCGACCGAACATGGATGAAGGCTTCGGTCGCGTTGATGTAGAAAAGGCGACGTCGCTTCAGACTTCGCTTTTAGTGGACGAAAAAAATGGTTTGGGCCCGGGTGACAAACACGTGTACCCAGTCACGATCACGAAATCGACGAAACTTGAAGCGACTCTTGTCTACACTGATGCGCCGGGTGCTGCAGCAGCGAGCAAAGCGCTGGTCAACGATCTTGATCTTGCGGTGATCGACTCTCAAGGACGTCGCCAAGAGATTCTTGATCGCACAAATAATCACGAACATCTTTCGATTTCACTTTCGCCTGGCACTTATCAAATTGAAGTGCGCGGTGCGAACGTTCCGATGTCGAAGCAAGGTTATGCGCTGATCGTTTCTGCTGATCGGTAGCGGCGTCGTTGCGGGCGACGTTACGGTTTGGCGACCCTCCACAGGAGGGCCCCGCCAAAGGCCTCCACTGATGTTTTTCGGGCACAGTTTCGGCTGTGCTTCCGGCAAGATTGGCTCAGATACAGCCAATTCGCGGCCAGCAGGTTTGCAAGTCTTTCACTTCGTGTTTGCTAAATCTCCGTCTACCCATGTTCATTCCGACTTGGCGCGATGAGTCATGAATGTATGACTCAAGGAATCTTAAATGGTCTGAAATTCTTGCGACTGGGTGCCGCTATTCGTCCCCCTTTGTTGATGGTTCGTGTCAAGAATGGTAAACCATCATGCGTTCATTGGTTTGTCATTAAGCAGGATAAACCGCATGCCGTCCTAAGTTGGCGTGTCGAAGAAGCTCGAAAGATCAAGGCCGAGGGAATTCCCGAAGAATTGTCAGAGGGGTTGGCCAAGATTTAAATCATTCGAGAATTCGAGACATGGAGTAGACGAGGGATCAAGTTTTCGAAGCGCATGTGAACGACTCAGGGGAAGCTGCTAGGCGTTATTGTGGAGGAAGGCGTGCTGTCAAAACCGTCGGGGAAATCTCCTCAAGCTCGTTCTGCGAAACCAAGCGGAATGAAGGCGAAGGTTGGCGTAAAGCCAGAAGTTAAATCGGAAAAACCATCTGAACAGAAAGCTGATCAGAAGTTGGACCAGAAACCAGAGGCCGTTATTCCAGTTCCTAAGATTGAATCTCCAGATGCAGCTCTTCTCGCACCAAAAACTCCTATGCGTTCGGGCCGAGGATATCGACCTGGTGCTGTGGAAGCGACGAAGACTCTTGCCGAGCTCAGCAATCAGCCAATCGAATTCAAAGTTGGTGACAACGCGGTTTACCCAGGTCATGGCGTCGGTCGTGTGAATGCGATTGAGTCCAAAGAAATCGCTGGAACGAAGCTGACATTCTATAGCATTCAGATTCTCGACAGCGGGATGAAGATTATGGTTCCGCAGGCCAACGTGAAGAGCGTCGGTCTTCGCCCCATTATTTCTCGAGAAGAAGCGTACTCGGTCATTGGTATCTTGAAAGAGACCAATGTTAAAATCGACAACCAGACCTGGAACCGTCGATACCGTGAATACATGGAAAAGATCAAAACGGGTGGCGTTCGTGAGATTGCAGAAGTGCTTCGCGACCTCTTCCTCTTAAAAGTTGATAAAGAATTAAGCTTCGGCGAGCGAAAGATGCTCGATACAGCGCGAAGCCTCCTCATCAAAGAACTCATTTTGGCTACTGGCCGGGATGAGCTGATGAAAGAAGCAGAAGTGAAGGCGATTCTCGACCTCACGTAGGGCTATGACCGAACCGCTTTGGTGGTTCGACGGCCGCTGCACCGCTCA
>JAXMMN010000542.1:0-9242 GCA_034366485.1 Bdellovibrionales bacterium | reverse complement strand
GTGAAGCGGGCGATGAAGCCAGTAGGCGCTGCTTTAGAAACTGAAGCGTTCGGCCAGTGTCGATGATTTCTTCGATGATGATGACGTGCTTTCCGGCGATATTGACCGAAATGTCTTTCAGCATTCGAATTGCACCACCTTTTTCAACGGCGCCAAGCTGAACGAAGTCGACTTGCAGGGGGCGATCGATCTTGCGAATGAAGTCAGCCAAGAAGATGCAGCTACCTTTCAGCGGGCAAATAAAGATGACGTCTTTACCCATGTAATCCGCTTCGACCTGACGAGCGAGCTTAATGACTAGCTTCTGGATGTCTTCCGCCGTTAGAAAAGCGATCATCTCGTCTTTCATGTGCGAGAGATTTTTTGAACTAGATGATTTGCCGCCTGTTGATTTCGCCACCGAATTAACTCCTAGAGCTCTGTGAATGTTTCGTCAGATTCTCGCGCCATACGCAGATATTCTTTAGCCTGCGGATTTTCGGGATCTCGAAGAAGAATAGTTTCCCACTGGTCGATCGCATCGGCGACTCTTTTTGATTGATAAAGCATGAATCCAAACTTCAATCGAGCCTTGTGGTTCATTGGTTGCTCTTGCACGACTTGGCGAATTTCCTTGAATGCTTGTCCAAGCTCACCTTTTGCGGCAAGCGCTTCGACGATTCTCAGCCGAAAGTCTGTTTTTCCTGGCAGTACGGTCAAAGCTTGTCGGTATTGGTCGATCGCATCATCCCAACGCTTGTGGGAAAAGTACATATCGGCCAGTTCGTGATGTTTTGAGGCCAATCGCTCTTTGAGCAATGAATCTTGATCGAAGCTTTTTCGGTTCAAGGCATTTTGGGCATCTTGGAAAACCTGTTTGCCCTCGTCGTAGCGCCCAAGGTCGTTGAGAATAATCGAAAGGCCAACGCTTGCATCTGTAAACGTCGGGTCGATCTCTAGTGCGCGACGGAAGGTTTTGATAGCCTTTGTGAAGCGGCCGCGGTCGTACAAGATGACCGCGATCATGTGCCAAACTTCCGCTTGCTCAGCAGGTCTGCCTACGCCCGCGAGTGCAAGCTGATGAAGAATAGGTTCTGCCTGCGCGTAAAGATTTTCGCGAAAGAAAGAGCGGGCAGTTTCAAAAAGATCGGCGCGCGAGCGCTCGTCGATTGTTCCGGCTTTATCGTACATCGCTGAACTCGTTCTGGGCTTTGCTTGCCTCGTCAGATTGCGGGAATTTTGCCTGCAGTGTTTTTATGTATCGGGTGACTTTGTCGCGATCCCCAGTTTCTTTAGCGGCGCGAGCGGCGCCTATCAATGCGGGGGCACCGAATCCCTCGACGTTTGCAAAGTTGCGGATGACGGCTTCAAAGCGTCCGAGGGCACTTCCATACTGCTTTTTCTTGAAATAAAAACCGGCGATATACATTTCTTTGCCGGCCAACATTTTTAGGGCGTCCGTCTTTTTTTCCTGCGCCTCTTTCGCGTACTGAGATCCCGGATAGGAAGTCATCACTTCGTCGAAGTAGAGAATCGCCTTGTCGGCGAGGCTCAGGTCGCGATCAATTGTCGACGGCAGCTGATTGAAAAACGAAAGTCCCAATCGGTAGGTCACATAGTCGATTTGCGGGTGTTTGGGGTGAAGCTCCTTGAATGTCTGATACGCATACTGCGCTTCAATGTAGGATTCGCGTTTGAACTGAACATCCGCAATTTTCATCTCAGCAAGAATCGCGAAGCGGCTGTAGGGGTACTTGTTTTTTACGTCTGTGTACTTTGCGACCGACTCTTCGTAACGCTCGTCTTTTTCGTACTCTTCGGCCAATTTGTAGGCACCCTCGGGAGTTGATGTGTCGATGTTATCGCTTGATGCGCAGCCTGAAACCGCGATCATCGATGAACCAACCATCAGAACTGTCATGAAGATCGCGAACATTTCAGTTAAGTCTTTGAGTTTCGTGCGGATTTTCATAACTGCGAGTCTTTTTCTTAGGCTGCGGTTTGTCAATCGTCTGGCGGAGCGTCGAGCACCAAACTAGTCGCGGAAATTCGTGAGATGCGAGTAAACCGCATTGAAGGTCAACTTGGCCGCGCTGGCGACGGGGACAGAGATCATCATCCCCAAAATGCCTCCGACTTCAGCACCGGCGATGATCATGATGACCACGGTCACGGGGTGCATGTCGACGATCTTTGCAACCACCAGCGGGATCACGAAAACCACATCAATTAGCTGCGCCAAAAAGTAGACGCTCGTGACCAAGATCAATGTCACTGCTTCGGTCGAGTCAGCCGACGCTTCATTGGAAACAAGCGCAATCAAAACGGCGGGAACTGCGCCAATGATGGGTCCCACGTAGGGTATCAGATTCATGGCGGCGGCAAAAATGGCGAGAACCGTTGCATAGGGAAAGTTGAGAATTTGTAGGCCGATCCAGACAACGGCGCCGACAATGGCAGCCTCCAAAAACCGCGCACGAATGAAGCCGCCCATTTGATCGTTAATCTGGTGTCGAAGATTGAGTGCGATTTCAAATAGTTGATTGGGGACGTAGCCAAGAATCGACCGTGCGACGGCGTTTCCGTCTTGAAGCATGAAGAACGCAAAGAAAGGTGCAAGTAACAAAACAGTGAATGACTGCGAGACAACTGAAGGTAGAGCGACAGAGATATCGGCGGTCTTTTGAATCATCCACTCGCTGAGCTCCTGGGAGGGATTGAACTGCCCAGCCTTTAAATAGACGCGGTACTTGTTTTCGAGCCCCGCAATGTGTGCGGCGAGATCTTGTTGATAGCGCGGAAGCTTTTCAACTAAACCCTGAAGCTGTTCGACAACAAGAGGCAATACAAGTGTTAGTCCGATCCCCAGCGCGACGCCGCCTGCAAGAAAGGGAATCAGTGTCGCGATGGACCTCGAGACACCTTTTCTTTCAAGAAAATCCACGATGGGTGCGAAGAGGTAGGCAATGACAAACGCGAGAACTGTCGATGCCAATAAGCCTTTGATCATCAAAATCAAAGCGAATGTAAATATCAAAATCGTAAGAAAGCTGACCAATCGCCAGCGTCGTTCACGCCGAATGATGTAGGCCGACCGTGGGTCGATCACGGCGCACCTTTTGGGGGGAACGGCGGCTGCACCGCTGAGGCTACCGAGCTGTCGGCTTCGTTCCGATCGGGCGGCATACGAAGCTCCTTCAGTACCCGGCGAAGTTCCGAAACTTTTTCTGTTGTTTCTTTCAGTCGACGACCGAGGACTTCGGCGAGGCGAAGCGTAATTTTTGTACCCATCGCTGGTCGGCGCGAGAGAATTTCCATCAGATCTGGTTTAAAGAACCCGATGAGGAGTGCTTCTTCACGGGCCACTGCGGTGGCAGTCCTTCGCCCATTTTCTTCAACCAAAGAAAGCTCGCCAAAAAAATCGCCAGACAAAAGCTGAGTGACATAAATCTCGCGATTTTCCTCTGAGGTCGCAGACGAGTCGATAACATAAATTTCGATTCGGCCCTTGGCCACCAAGTACATGCCGACGCCCACCTCACCTTGGCGGAAAACAGATTCCCCAGAGTGATAGTGACGAACATGAACGCAGCGCTCGACAAAACGAATTTCTGAATCCGAAAGATCGCGAAACAAATAGCTTTCGCGCAAAACTGAGAACACATTCTGATCGGTTGTCTTTCGAAAAATATTGTCCCAGATGTAGTTCAAGGGCTCACCTTTTCCGTTGGTTTTTCAAACGCTCGCTCACTTGGGTCAACAGTCGAAAACACGTCGTCCTCGCGAACCCAGCCCGTTAGTCCTCCGGGAAATGTGATTCTGCGCCACTTGTCACTTCCGACCATGCGGACGTCGCGCACGAGAACTTCAAGCCCCTCAAAAATTTCAAAGAGGACCGTCGCCTCCAGATCGGGTGCAGAGAGTACGGCGACTTTCGGTTTAATGACGGTTGCCCGAATATCCATTCGGTCGATGAAAAGCGTGATTGAAACTGTGAAGAGGAAAGCGAAAAAAATCGTGATAAAGATCGCAGCAAGAGGTGTCGTTGGGCCCGCAGTTTCCTCTTCGTAGGCTCGTCGGCGAAGGCCCCACCAGCGAAGCCAAAGCCAGCCGGCGATCAGCAGGAAAACCGCTGACGCAGTGACCACAGCCGTTGGTGATGCTTGAAGCAGAATGGTCGAGCGATAGGATTCCCAGGCATCAAAATCTTGCGCAACGTCGGGCTTCTGCAAACGAGTTCGGCCCCACTGCACGGCATTGCTGAGCGCTGAATGTGTGGGATTTTCCGAAAGACCCTTTCGCCAGAGGCCGATGGCGGCACCGGGGCGTCGCTGCTTCATTGCGATGAGTCCGAGGTTGAGAAGGGTCGCGGGATTTCCTGGCATCGCTCCCTCAAGCGCTAGAAATCTCTGTTTCGCCACTTCTAATTCGCCAGCCTTAAAGCTTTGAACAGCGCGACTGAACTCTTCGGTATGATTCGGTTCTTGGGTCGCTTCCGCCGAAAAAACGAACGACGTTACTGCGAGAATCATTGCGATTGACGCAGTAAGATGAAGAGAGCGTCCGAATGAACGGTCGACAAAACGGAGCAGGGTGCTGAAACAGGCGTTGGCGAAAAACATACTGAGACCAGTTTAAAGAACCTTTGCCAGTGAGCAATGGTTTCGTGGGCTGGGTTCATAAGGGTCTGGTTGCGGGAGCGAAATCCCAGGAGTAGTCTGGGTGCTCGATGTCACAGGAGTAGAAATTCGTGGAAAATTCCAAGCTCGCAGGTCACCGCATTCTCAGTTCGTCAAAAATCCAGAAAATGATTTCGGATCTCGTGCAGGCGGTTGCCGACGAGGAGAAGTCGATATCATCGGTTTCGGCGCCGAAAGCCGAAGCCATGGATCACGGGAAAAAGGTGTTTGATGAAATCGGCAAACATCGTGGTCGCGCACTCAATTACCAATTTGTTGGAACCGGTGCGGGAAGCGGGACTTTCGTCGAGGTCGAAGACGGCTCCGTAAAAATGGATCTGATCAATGGCATCGGAGTTCACCTCTTTGGCCACGGTCATCAGAAAATTCGCGAAGCCGCTGTCCGTGGAGCATTGTCGGATGTTGTGATGCAGGGAAATCTTGAACCAAATCACGAGTACGTGAAGCTTTCGAAGCTAATGGTCGACCTTGCTTCCAAAAACAGTCGCCTGCGCCACGTATGGTTTTCAACCTGCGGTACGATGGCAAATGAAAATGCTTTGAAGTTGGCTCGGCAAAAAAACACGCCGGCGAAGCTTGTGATCGGCATGAAGAATGCGTTTGCGGGACGCTCGACGATGATGGCGGAACTGACTGACAATCCGGCCTACAAAGAGGGCCTTCCCGAGTACAATGAAGTCTTGCGCATTCCTTGGTACGATTCGAAAAACCCGCGTAGTAGCGAAGAGATTTTGCGAAAGTTCAAAGAGATCGTCGCAGCGAACCCAAAGCAGGTGGCGACCTTTGTTTTTGAGCCGATGCTTGGCGAAGGTGGCTACCGAACAGCACCGCGTGACTTCTTTGTGCCGATTCTCGAGTTTTGCAAAGAGCAGCACATCGCCGTTTGGGCGGACGAAGTGCAAACGTTTATGCGCACTGGAGAACTTTTTGCGTTCGAAACGCTTGGTCTTGGTCAGTACGTTGACCTCTGTACAGTCGCGAAAACTCTGCAGACGGGCGCAACGCTGTTCACGGAAGAATACAATCCGAAGCCAGGCCTCATTGCTGGAACATTTTCTGGAGCTTCGGCCTCGTTGGCGGCAGGCATTACGTCATTAGAAATTCTGACGAAAGAGGGCTACCTCGGAGCAGACGGCAAAATTCAAAAATTGCATCGCTCGTTTGTTGGCATGCTCAATCGATTGAATGAGACGACGTGCAAGGGGCAATTGATCGAAGCGGGCGGAATGGGCTTGATGGTTGCGGTGACTCCGCTGGATGGATCCAAAGACAAGGTCAATAAGTTGCTTCAGGTCTTGTACAAAAATGGGATGATTGCGTTTTCATGTGGCCGCGACCCGTATCGATTGCGCTTCTTGTTGCCTGCGATAATGACGGAAGCAGACGTTGCCTTGGCTAGCCAGATTCTAGAAAAGTCGATTCACGAAATGATGGCCTAAACCGCTGTGGAATTTGTGGATGCGTGCCGAAAAATAATCGGGATCGACAGCAGTCCATCAGCGGGAACTTCCGCTGTTGCTGACTTTGCGTCCGAATTAGCTAGAAAAATGGGTCTTGAAGTTGAGCTTCAGCAGGAATCTTGGAACGGACTTGATCAGGCGAATGTGATCATTCGCCCCGGTTCCGATCTGATGCCAAAGTCCTTCGAAGGTGAGTTCATGCTTGAAACTCATCTGGACACGCCCGATCCCGGCGCTTATGCGCTTTGGGCAAAAACAGATTCTAATCCGTTCGGTGCCAGTATTTATCCGTCCGCCGAAGGTGATGTCATTTATGGCTTGGGCACGGCGGATGTGAAATTAGATTTTTTATGTAAGCTCTATGCGTTTCGCGATTCGTGTGAAGCAATGAAGCGAAAAGGAAAAATGTGGCGCTTACCGCCAGTGCTTGTTGGCACCTTTGGTGAAGAGCTTGGAATGCCCGGTGCTGTTCGGCTGATTAGGAAGAAAAAAGTTCGGCCCAAGGCCGTGCTGATAGGCGAGCCCACAGGGTTGCGGCCGGTCGTAGCTGGCAAGGGTTTCGCGTCTGTCGAAATTGAAGTGCCGTTTTCCAAAGAAGAACTCAAATTTCGTGAAGAGCATGCGATGGGCGAAAGCGTCCTGTCGCAAAGTCGCCTTTTTTCTGGTAGAGCGGCGCATTCTTCAGCGCCCCAGCACGGAGAAAGTGCGATCGAGAAAATGCTCGATGCTCTGGAGCGTCTGCCCTCTGGAATTGCGTTGATCGAAGTCGAGGGCGGGGTGAACTTCAATACCGTCGCTTCGCAAGCAGTTTTGGAAATTGATTCGGTTTCTGGCTTATCCACTGAAGAAGCAAAACATTTGATGGCGCAAAAGCTGATTCGAATTCGCGCGGCCGTCAAACTTGTTCAAGATCAATTTCGTAAATTTCCCGACCCCGAGTTCGTACCCGCAGAACCAACCTTGAATATTGGAATGGTACGAACCTACGAGGATCACGTGAAGCTTTCGGGTTGCGTGCGCCTGCCGCCGACGGTGTCGCAAAGTGCCTATGAGTCTTGGATGCAGCTGCTTCGTGATGCGTGCTCACAAGAAGGTGCCGTGTTTAGGATTGGCGACTACAAAGCGCCGTTTCGTGTCTCCGGAGAGTCGGAGTTTGTACGAATTTGCGAAAGCGTCTTGTCAGAGATGGGAATTAATGCGCCGCGCGCGACCCAGGCAGTGGCAAACGAAGCGAACGTCTTCGCAAAGTTTGGTCTAGACTGTCTTGTATGGGGCCCGGGGCAGGGTGTCGGCAATTCCCACACTCCAAACGAGTGTGTGAAAATCTCGGATCTAACGCTTGCGACAGATTTTTATCGCAGGGTTATAGAGCGGATGTGTGTATGAACAAGATCAATCGCCAAAATTTAAATCAACCGGCGATGGCAGCATCCGGTGCAAAGTTTGTTTTGCGAAGTGCGCGGCTGGATGATCTCAAAGATTTAACAGACCTAGCGGGCCAATTCTCTCTTCTAAATCTTCCCGCAGATCGCAAAATCTTGACCGAAAAAATTGAGCGCTCGATGGCTTCCTTTGGCGGCGACCTTCGCAAAGAAGAAGCAGAATATCTTTTCGTTTGCGAAGACCTCGAAACGGAAACTGTCGTAGGTAGCTCTTTGATTTTGGCAAAGCACGGAACAGAGGATGTTCCTCATTACTATTTCAAGATCGTGAAGCGCAATCGCTTCAGTGAAGATTTGGGGATCGGATTTATTCACCAAGTACTGCAATTGAAGGAGGACATGAATGGTCCAACGGAAATTGGCGGATTGCTGATTGATAAATCCTACCGCCGGCGGCCAGAAAAACTTGGCAAACAGATTAGTCTCGTTCGTTTTCTCTATATGGGAATGTTTCGATCTGAATTCGAGAATCGAGTGCTCTGCGAGCTTACGCCGCCGTTGGGCGACGGCGGACGTAGTGAATTCTGGGAAGCACTTGGGCGTCGCTTCACCGGGCTTCCGTATCAAGAAGCGGATCTCATCAGTCAGCGCAACAAAGAATTCATTTCAAGTTTGTTTCCAGAGGAAGATATCTATCTTGCGCTTCTCGACTCGCGAGCCCGTGTTGATTTGGGTCGAGTTGGTCAGGAGACGCGAGCGGCTCAGCACCTACTTGAATCGATTGGCTTCGAATACCTGCACGAGGTGGATCCTTTTGACGGGGGACCACATTACGGCGCTGATCTCGACAAAATTACGGTGGTGGCAAAAACGACGGAGGCGGTCGTTATTCCCCCAGGTGAACGCGCTCATTTTTCTGGTGGTGCGATTATAGGTTTGCGCCAAGACGGTCAATTTCGGGCCGTTTGGTCAGCCGTTGACGTGCGCAATGACGGCGAACGAACGAGTGTCGCGCTTCCAGCAGCGGCGATGAAATCTTTGGAAGTAGGCGACGGCGATTCCGTTTTTATTTCGAACGTTTTGTGAGGAGACAGCGTGGGCCCAGTTGAGTTTTTAGGCGATTATATCGATGGTCGATTCACGAAACCAGATCGTTCGGACGGAGAATTTAAATCCGTATCTCCGGGGGATCTCACCGACGTCATTTCAAATATTGAATATCGTCACGAACACATCGGTCGCGCGACGAAAGCGGCAAGAGAGGCATTTCCTGCGTGGGCGCGTCTGCCGCAGGAAGCGCGGTTTTCACTTCTTAGAAAATTAAAAGATGTTTACACGGCTCATGCAGATCAGTTGACCGAGATGATTGCTCGCGAAACAGGTAAGCCCAAATGGGATTCTGCTAGCGAAGCCAAAGCAATGATCGCAAAAATCGATGTGACCCTCGATCACTCGATGCGTCTAGTAAAACAAGAGCGCATCACAAACGCTCTTCCGGGTGTCGACGGTGTAATTACCTACATGCCGCGCGGAGTGATGGCGGTCTTGGGGCCCTTCAATTTTCCAGGACACTTGCCAAATGGGCACATAGTCCCAGCGCTTGCGACCGGAAACACGGTCGTTTTCAAGCCGTCGGAACTTACGCCGATGGTTGGCCAATTGATGGCGCAACTTTTTGAAAAGGCCGAATTTCCAAAAGGTGTTTTCAATCTTGTTCACGG
>JAXMMN010000541.1:0-5562 GCA_034366485.1 Bdellovibrionales bacterium | reverse complement strand
CGGCGATCAGCACGCCGCTTGCCGACGGGCATCCGATGCTAGTTCTTCAATCTCATCAGCGGGAAGAACTCAGCACCAGGATGCGTTTCGAACCAGGGCAACGTTATTCAAAATGGTCCGTCGTCTTTGAGGACAAAGTTCGCATTGATGAAGTTGAAGTCATTGCTTGCCCAGATACAAAAGGGTTTGAAGACGGCGTCGAATTGTTTGTGAATTTTGATGAAAAGCGCCACTTCGCCGATGGCGGACGTGGAAAGGTTAAATTTCAGCCGCGCTCAGACGCAAGAGTTCTCACTCTTTCATTTTTGGAAACCGAAGGACTGTGTGTTCAGTCGATTGCGCTTCGAACTGGGGGAAAGAGCACGAGTCTTTTTGTTCCCGAGGTGATTCGGGCGAATGGCGATTGGCGCCTAGGTAACGGACGAATTGGAACATTCTCTCCTCCGCTAAAAGTAAAAGGGAAAAAGTCCGATGCCTGGGAACTCTCCTGGGAGCGGGACTTGATTGTCGATGGTTTGCGTATTTGGAACGGCAATCAGCATTTAGGAGAAGGCTTTTTAGATTCCGCGCGTGTTCAAGAGCTTGTCATTAAGGCAAACGCCGGAATCAAAATGCTTCCCAGTGAAACCGTGCGAGTGAGTTTGGACGACCGGCGGGGATTTCAAAAAATTGAATTCAAGAACCCGCTCCCTTTGCGTTCGCTAGAACTGACGTCACTTGAAAAATTTGATGGCGGCATTCATCAAGAACCTGTTCTGGGCGAGGTGCAGCTTTTGGCAGGTGGACTTGCGTGGATTCCATGGGTGGCAGGAGATTTGAAGTTGACCGATGGACAGGAGCCGAACCTACAGGCGATTCGCGCAGCTGGGTTCCAAGACATTCTCGATCGTGAATTGCGAATCGACGGAAAGACAGAAGTTTGGAAATTTCGTTTCCGTTCTGATGGCACGGTGGCCGCACAAGTATTCACCGATCGCGCACGCACCGCGAGAAAGTGGACGTTCTTAGGAAGTTGGAGTCCGGCGACAGTGCCGCAGGAAGCCGCATCTAAGCCCAAACAAGGTGGAATGTTTGCGCGTGTACAGGCGAAGTCGACTCCCGCGCAAAGTTTTGGACTTCGTGTGGTGGGAGTTCGATTTTCTTCGGCAGATTTTGCCGACTCTGTTCCTTGCGGAAATCAGTGTTTTTCGTCAACTGATGGTCGTGGTCCCAGCACCATTCGTGAACTTCCGGTTAATGAAATTCTCGAAATTCAGCGCGAATCTAAAACTTTCTTTTACTTACGCAATCGAACGGCTGCAGAAGAGCGCACACTCGACTTTTCTGATTTAAAATTGCGCGTCCATTCGCTGTACAATTGAGTTGGCCGAACGGGTTGACGCGGAAGCAGAAGAGCCGCACAATTTTCTTATGAATCACTTCTGGGGCAGGACGTCCCTTGCTGCAACACTTTCTCTTTTTGCTGGGCTCGTTTCAGTGGGCTTTGCTCAATGTGATGCGGTGAAGTCAGTTCGCGCGCCTGCAAGTAGCGACGCTGAACGCGATGGCTTGCCGCTGTCGATACTTTCTAAAGACGACATTTCAGTGGTTGTGGGGCCCGAGATTGCGGCCAATCGCTATCCTCTCGAAGCACAGTTCGAAGTCGGCGCTATTCCCGTTGTTGGTAAGGTTCAGTATGGCTTTGAAGCCGTTGGGCAAGCCTACATGGAAAAGCTGCTTTCTCAGTATCGGCCCGATCATGGTGTCTTTGTCGCGATGGACGCCAAAACGGGTCGAATTCTGGCGCTCGCCAGTCGCACACAGAATAAAATTGGACAAGACGAAAACTTGGCCCTGCGCGCGACTTTTCCAGCGGCATCTATTTTTAAAGTCGTGACCGCCGGCGCTGTTTTGGACACCGACAAGGTTTCTCCGAACACGAGGATCGCTTTCAACGGAGCCAATCACACCCTCTACAAACGCAACGTGCAGGAAACGAAAGAAAACCGTTGGACCCGGCGCATGACAGTTCGTGAAGCATTCGGCAGTTCGGTCAATACGATCTTCGGGAAGCTTGGGTTGTTTTATGCCGGTCCCGAAACGTTGCGCGCCTACGCAGAGCGCTTTCATTTCAATCATCCGATTCGTGCGGACGTGCCCGTTCAAACTGGCTATGCCAGATTTACAGCGGACGACCCTTGGAGTGTTGTCGCGGCAGCTTCCGGTTTTACTCAAGACAACACGATGTCTCCTGTTCAAGGCGCTATGATTGCGGCGGCCGTCGCAAACGATGGCGTGATGATGGAACCTTACGTCGTCGAATCGGTTCACGATCAGGGCGGGCAGCCGCTCTACTTGGCGGTTCCCAAGCGGGCGTCAATTGTTGTTGGTCCCGAAACCGCAAGACAGCTTCGAGAGCTTTTTGAGCAGACAATTATTTCAGGTACTTCGCGGAAGTCCTTTCGTTCGGCTGTTCGAAAGCGCCGTTTTGAAAATGTCGAATTCGGTGGCAAGACGGGCTCACTTACTGGCCTGAATCCGAGAGGCAAATGTGATTGGTTCATTGGCTACGCTCGGTTTGGCGATCAGCGCATTGCGGTCGCGGCGCTGACTGTGAATGAAGAAAAGTGGCGTGTGAAGTCATCAACTTTGGCCCAGCTCTTCCTGACTGAATACATCAAATACCACGAAGAAAACGCACCTTAGTCCGTATTCATTTTCGAATGAAACGGCTCAATGCGAGACAAAGTCGCAGAAAAATCTCCGGTAAATCACCGTCATAAAGTTCGACATTAATTTTAGTTAGCTCCTTTCAATCGTGATGAGAAACACATGATTTCAACGAATTGCGCCACGGATTGATTCAAATCGGCGCAGATTTGGAGTTTTGCCGAATTCGCGAGCCCATCCCCTTAAGACCCGGTGCCGGCTGATCGATAGGCCCTCTGTTACTTCGATGAGAGGGGTCTTCAAAATGTACATGGTATCTCGCAATGGCGAAACGCTTGGACCGTGGGCGATCGATGTGATCGCACAGAAGCTTGCGATGGCAGAACTCGCCGTCACGGACTTCGCATGGGACGAGAAAGCCAATGATTGGGTGACCTTGATGGAGTTCGGTGAACTGAAGACCTATCTTCACTCGCGAAAGCCGAAAGCTCCGGCTCCACGTGTAGCGCTCGCGACCGCAACAACAGAAACTGCAGCAACAATACCTGCTTCGAGAGAATCAACAGTTGAAAGCGTCGCAAGACCGACGCTGGTTACGGAGACAGAGGCCGTACAAGAAGAGTGGTATATCAGTCGCGGCCAGCAAAAGTTCGGTCCGTTTTCCTACTTGGGCGTGATTAAGGCTCTACAGGACAAGTCGGTATTTGAGTTCGACTACATTTGGACAGCTGGTATGGACACTTGGATCCGTATTGCCGAACACGAAAAGTTCGCTACAGAAACGATTCGCACACTCTTGCAAACTCTTATGCAAAACACAGTGAAGTCCCCAGAACTTGTTGAAGTCTTCGCCCAGCGCAAACATCCAAGGCTGCTTCTTGAGAATGATGTGCTCGTGCACGACAACTCGAGTGTCAGTGCGGGCCGAATGGTTGAAGCCAGTGTCGGTGGATCGGGTTTGATCGTAAAAAATTCGACTCTTGTTCCTGGTCAAACAGTCAACGTGCACTTTGCATCTATTCAAGGTCTTCCGGCTTTCAATGCCGTTGGAGAAGTCGTCTCTAAGAAATTTGTACGATCGGCGAGAGACCGCCGAGCACCGATCCATTACGGAATTCGTTTCGTGAAAATGGATTCGGCGGCTGAGATGCGAGTTAAAAACTTTTTTAAAGAAAAAACTGGCCGCGCAGCGGTCTAATGAATCAGGGGGAACGATGGACGCACTAATGAAAATGGCAGTGGATTACTACCTCATCGACGCGATGATTGGGATGATGGGAGTCTTTGCGCTGGGTTTAATCTTTGAACGCGTAAAGGCCCTCTATTTTGATTACGCCATTAAAGCAGACCAGTTTATGGCGAAAGTCATGAAGTGGGTTGAAGAAGATAAAATTGAAGAAGCAATCACCTACTGCGCTGCCAATGAAAAGAAACCATTGGCTGCAGTTATAAAACGAGTTCTTGAGCGCGCAGACAGAGACGATTCTGCGATCGAGCACTCGCTTGATATCGCTGCTTCTGAGGTCGCACCGAAGCTGACAAAAAACCTCAGCTATCTTTCGATGGTGTCGAACGTTGTAACGCTGGTCGGTCTGTTTGGTACAGTCGTCGGTCTTATCATGTCGTTCAAAGCGGTCAGCTTTGCAGACCCGTCGCAAAAGCAATCCCTTCTCGCGGACGGGATCTCACTTGCGATGCATGCGACGGCGGCTGGACTCTTGGTCGCGATCCCCGTGATGGTGGTTTATTCGTTCTTGCACTCGAAGCAGGGTCGCCTCTTCAACGAAATCGATCAGCACTCTAATAAATTGATCGAACTTTTGAAGTCGCGCGACTTCGGACATTTCGGCATGGCTTATTCGACAACGGTCGCCGTTGAGAAAATGCCGAAGACGAAAACGCCGAACATCAAAACTGTCTAACGAGAACGGATCTTCTGAAGAGGTTTCTCTTTAAGAATTTTCTTTCCAAGACGAGCAACAAGACAAAGCAACTAGTGAACAAGGATCGAGATCGATGGCCGGAATAACAGAAAACAACGAGGGTCCGATGCGTGCACTAAAAACTCGAGAGGAAGACGCGACGTTTGAGCTAAATTTAGCTCCAATGCTTGATATCATCGTCTCGATTATTCCGATGCTTTTGTTGAGCGTGGTTTTTGTTCAGATCACCGTGATCGAAACGCCAATTCCCCAGGCGGTCGAGAAAGCGGTGGCTGCGGCCAACGAGAAAAACAAAGATCTTGTTCAAGTTAGAATGAGTGTTGCGGCCGACCGATCGGTTTTGATCACGATCATGGACCGCGGCGCGACGAAAGAATTCCAGGTTGCAGGACTTGGCTCGGGAACCGAAGCCAAGGCAGATCTTGATGGTCTCTATAAACAAGTGATCGCAATCAAGAAGCAATACCCGGATGTTTTCCGCCTCGAGCTGAACCCTTCAGAGACAATTCCACTCGTCGACATTGTCGGCGTCATGGATTCGGTTCGAACAACGAGAATCGAAAATGGTCAGCCAGTGAAGCTTTCTTTTACGGACACGACAACAGGTAAACCAATTGAAACAAACCTCTTATTTCCCGATATCGTTTTCGGGAATGTAGCGGGAGGATAGTATGTCGATCGGACGCCGCCGCGGCATGGGCCGCTACATGGATCGTCGAATTGCATCGACGTTCAAAATTCAGATCACGTCGATGGTTGATATGTTCGTCATCCTTCTCGTGTTCCTCTTAAAGAGCTACTCGACTAGCCCCGTTAATATCACGCCAAGTGATGATCTGAAGCTGCCAGTTTCGACGTCGACCAAGAATCCGGTCGAGTCTTTGAAGCTTGTCGTTTCTCGCTCGGGAATTTTTGTCGACGAACGAAAGATCGTTGAAATGAAAGACGGGGTCTTGGCCGTCGGTGATGT
>JAXMMN010000540.1:0-4912 GCA_034366485.1 Bdellovibrionales bacterium | reverse complement strand
CTGTGATCAGGACCCACGAATTCGATGCTGCGACTCGGGCGATGAGCTGCTTCAAAGACATCATCGCGGGCGCTTCGCCAACGATGGCTATGTTTTTACGAAGCTTGTTTAAAAGAGCGTTTTTTTCGCCTCGCTCACTTTGAACGCTGAGGATATTTTTAGCGAGAATAAGAATACGATCGATCGACAACGGCTTTTCTACGAAATCCCAAGCGCCAAGTTTAACCGCCTTGACTGCCGTTTCGATGGTTCCATGTCCCGACATCATGACGAATTCACAGAAGGTCGATCTTGGCCGAGCCTCTTTCAATACATCAAGCCCATCCATCGATCCTGGCATCCAAATATCGAGAAATACGACGGCCGGGCGAAATTCCTCAAGAACTCGGAGACCTTCGTCGCCGGAGCGCGCAGTGCGAACTTCATAGCCCTCGTCCATCAAACTTGCGGACAGTACCTCGCGGATGGGGGCCTCGTCGTCGATGACAAGAATTTTTGTATTCCCGGAACCGAAGCTGGCATCGCGTGGAAAAAGAGTGCTCACAGAATAACTCCTGCAGATATTAGAATCGCCTAAGACGGAACAACTTAGCACGCAGTGGCAAGTGGCTCAAGCGAGCGCTTCGCTATAAAGGGGACAGCGGGTCCTAGGCGCACGCTTTACAATGGACGCCGCCGCAGGGCGGAATTTCTACCTTTGGGCTAAGTTCGTACGGCTGGAAGTGCTGGCATCGGCCTCAGCCACCGGCAGTTCAACGAGGATTCGAGTCCCCTGAGGCTCGTTTGGGAGTGCGCGAATAAAGCCATTGTGGTCTTCGACAATTCGGCGAACGATCGCGAGTCCCAGCCCCGTTCCACTTTCTTTCGTCGAAAAATATGGCTCGAAGACCCGGTCGCGGTCCTGCTGGGGAATGCCAACGCCGTTGTCGTTCACACTGAGACGAACCAGCTTTAAAAGGCCGTCGTACTGAGTTCGAATAGATACCCGCGGCTCTGGCGAGTCAGCGACGGCGGCGACAGCGTTGTCGAGGAGATTGATTAAGACACGCTTCATTTGGTCTGGGTCATATCTGAACTCTGGCAGCGAAGCGTCCTGATCGACCGCAATCTGAAGGTCTTTGTGAGCGACCTGAAAGACTGTGACCGCTTCTTCGATCGTTTTCGCCATTGATCCCATGACTGGACGGGTTTGCGGAAGCCGTGCAAAGTTTGAGAATTCGTTGACCAGGCGTTTGAGGTCATCGGTCTGCTGAATGATCATGCCAATACAAGATGAGAACACCGGATCTTTGATCTGTGCGCCGAACTTTTTTTCCAGACGCTGCGCCGAGAGCTTGATTGGCGTCAGTGGGTTCTTAATTTCGTGCGCAAGTCTGCGGGCCACTTCAGTCCACGCAGCAGCCCGTTGAGCGTTCAACAACATAGTCAAGTCGTCGAAGACCAGGACTTTACCCATGTCTTCGCCGCGTTCATCCTGCAAAAGAGCTAAATTCATCTGAAGCGGGATCGTTCGCCCATCGAGTTCGATTCTCAATTCGCGCTGAAAATTGACGAATCCATGAGAGCGCATCTGACTTAAAAGCTCTTGGTAAATAGCGAAGTACTCTTTTGAGAGGACATCTTTGACAGATCGACCGACGTACTTATCGGGATCGATTTGTAGAAGTTCGGCCGCATGATGATTGATTGTCGTGATTTGCTCTTCTTGATCGACCGACACGACGCCCGTGGTGACGTTTGAGAGCACAACCTGGATGTAGCGGCTGTGATCATCGAGGCGCTCGAGAGTGTCAGTGAGGTTGCGGTTTGCCTCTAGAACCTCGCGTTTGGAGCGATCCAAATGACCAACCATTTGATTGAAACTCGCAACCAGGTGATTGACCTCTTTAGAACCCGAGCGAATTCCGACTGGCTGATAGTCGCCCTTGGCGATCCGTTTGGTTGCCGAACCCAAGAGCTCAAGAGGAATTGAAAGTTCGCGAGCCAGGTGAAAACCAAACCAGGTCGCACAAAGCAAAATCACCAACGTCATCAGCGACAAAATGATCAAGTAAATCGACTTAATCGGGTACTCGAGTGGGTTGACGTTGCGAAACTCTTCGTGTGCGGCCGAGATATCGTCGATCTTTGAAATCAACGAGATCGGTATGAAGGTCGATACAACAACCGCCCCGCGCTCGCTTCGGCGGTCGACGGGAACGATCACCCTCACCAAGTTTCCTTCACCAAAATGGTGAATAATACTGGATTCCGATCGAGCCGAAACTCCGTTTCTCAAAAACTCAAGCGACACCGGCGGCACTCGCGGAATCGATTCATCCGGTGAAAGTGCTGCCACGCGCGCCGCCAGGAGGCCCGGATAGTAATCCACGGAATCAAGATTGTACTTAGATCTGGCGCTTTCAACGACTCGAGCCGCAGGCTGACCGCTTTGCTTTTCAAGTTCGGTCGCAATGAGCTTTGCGAAGTGAAAATTCTTTTTCTTAGCGGAAAAAACGTACTCTTGGTTAACTTCGAGGGAATTCTTTAGGACTGAAGCCATTCGAACAGAGAACCACTTGTCGAAACTTGAATTGATGTAAAAAACTGAAACCAAAAACATCAACGCCGTTGGGACAGAGGCAAATGCAACAAAAGCGGCAATCAGCTTTCCCTTGAGGGAGCTGCCGACGACCCGTCCACTGCTTTCGACGAAAACTTTAACGACGTTTCGAAAGATTAAAAAGAAAAGCAGCAGCAACAGGATGATGTTGAAGTTGACGAGACCAAAAAAGAAAATTGAGTGAACAAAGGGTAGCTGCTGACTGATACCGACAAGTTTAATTTCGACAAGCGTAAGAACAACAAAGAGCACCGAAAGACCAACGATGAGTGCAATCTCACGTTTTCGTTTCTTAAATTCTTTAGGTGCCAGCTGATGAATCATTTTTTCGATTTTTTAATCGCCGATAGGAGATTGACCATTTCGACAGCTACTTCGGCCGCTTCTTCGCCCTTGTGGCCGTGATGTCCACCGACGCGGTCAAAAGCCTGATCCTCGTTCTCGGTGGTGAGAACGCCGAAGACAACGGGCTTACCTGTTTCCAACTGTAGGTGCGTGCAGCCTCGCTCGACGGCCGTACAAACCATTTCGTAATGAGTGGTCTCGCCTCGGATCACGCAACCAAGGGTGATCACCGCATCCACTCCGGATTTCAAGAGCGCCATAGCTGCGGTCGTGATTTCAACCGCGCCCGGAACACTTGCGACTCGAATATTTTTTGCCGGCACACCCAGCTCTGCAAGTTTTCTGAGAGCACCTTCTTCAAGGCGAGAGGTGACATCGCTGTTAAAGCGAGCTGTCACAATGCCGACTTTGATCTTCGCTCCATCGAGGGCACCGAAGAGTACCTGATGAGGCGCCGCCAAGGATTTTTTCGGTACGGCTGAGTCCTGCTTCTTTTTCGATTCTGTGCGTTTCATTCTCCAGCTTTCCCCTTTTAGTCCTCAACGGAATCAAAAACGTGGCCCATTTTGTCGCGCTTGACGTCAAGATAGGCGGCGTTGTTTTTATGTGTTTCCGCAATCAGTGGCACTCGGCCCACCACTTCAATTCCATAACCTTTCAAACCAACTCGCTTTGACGGATTGTTCGTCAGAAGACGGATTTTCTTGAGGCCGATCGATCGCAGAATCTGTGCGCCAATTCCGTAGTCTCGTGCATCGGGCGGAAAGCCTAAGTGAACGTTGGCCTCAACGGTATCGAGGCCTTTGTCCTGAAGGGAGTAAGCGCGAATCTTATTCACAAGACCAATCCCGCGTCCTTCCTGGCGTAAATATAGAATTACTCCGCGACCCTCGCGAGAAATCATTTCCATCGCCTTGTGAAGCTGCGGACCACAGTCACAACGAGTGCTGCCAAAGACGTCGCCAGTCATACACTCCGAGTGAACTCGAACCAAACAGGCTTGATCACCTTGGGAAATGTCTCCAAGCTGCATCACCAAATGCTCAGTGCCATCAAGCACGCTTCGGAAGGCACGAACTTCGAAATCTTCTCCGAAACGATTTGGAAGCTTCGCATGGGCCACTTCCTCTACGAGTGATTCATTCTCTAAGCGGTATTTAATCAAGTCGACGATCGTGCCGATCTTTAGGCCGTGTTTTTTCGCGAAGGTCTTCAGATCGCCGACACGAGCCATGGTTCCGTCGTCGTTCATCACTTCACAAATAACAGCGGCCGGCGAAAGCCCTGCCAATCGGCAAAGATCAATACTGCCTTCGGTGTGCCCGGCGCGTTTCAAAACGCCGCCATCTTTGGCGCGGATCGGAAAAATGTGGCCAGGGGTGATCACATCGCTCGGCTTTGCATCTAGGCGGCTGGCAATTCGGATGGTGTGAGCGCGATCGGCAGCGCTTATCCCTGTGCTGACGCCTTTTGAGGCTTCGATACTAACTGTGAACGCTGTCTTGTTGGGAGAAAAGTTTGTTTCTTCACGAACCATCAAAGGCAGCTGCAGACGTTCAATTTGTTCATGCGTCAGCGAAAGGCAAATGAGTCCGCGAGCTTCTTTGGCCATGAAGTTGATCGTTTCGGGAGTTACAAAATCTGCCGCCAAAACAAGATCACCCTCGTTTTCGCGATCCTCGTCGTCGATCAAGACAACCATTTTGCCGCTGCGAATGTCTTCGATCAATTGCTCTGTCGTATTCATCTCAAGTCGATCGTCTGTCACTTACTACTCTCTTTTGGTTGCATATTTTCTTTCAAATAGCTCTGAACGGACTGCGCAAGTGCACGCGCAAAGACGTCCACTTCCACATTTACAAGGTCACCTGGCTTGAGGTCATTTAAGTTTGTTCGCGCCAAAGTTTCCGGAATCAAACAGTGGGAAGCGATACCGCCCTCGACAGAGTTCACGGTGAGGCTTAC
>JAXMMN010000539.1:0-5129 GCA_034366485.1 Bdellovibrionales bacterium | reverse complement strand
GCGGCACGTTCGCGCATTTCAGTTACGACTTTGCTCGAGTCAAACTGATTGCACATTCGGCATTTCAAATTACATAAATTGCCAGGCTTCAATTCTAAATACCGAACGGGCTCTGTGATCTCCCCGTTCTTCTGTGTGGACTCGCGGATCGCGTTTTTCACGCCCGGATGATGTCCCCACTCTTTGAAGGATCGAAGTCTAAGACT
Organism: Bdellovibrionales bacterium; assembly: GCA_034366485.1. Taxonomy (GTDB): domain Bacteria; phylum Bdellovibrionota; class Bdellovibrionia; order Bdellovibrionales; family JAMPXM01. Next base: position 4,923 of record JAXMMN010000539.1, on the reverse strand, counting down.
TGTCGTCCCGACACGATCTTCTTGATAGCATTGCCCGCAGCCAATCAGCTTGCGACCCGCGATCATTTCCGTTCGTATTCGACGCATCTCCGGAGAGTTCCAGACACTCGCCAGGGAATTTCGATTGACGTTCATTCTTCGACCTTCACCCCCATCGGCGATGAATTCGGTGTAGTAGCAACACGGACGAATGAACCCAGAGGGGATCGTCGACAACTGAACAAACGGATACAGGCAGAGACTTTTATTGTCGTCTGCCGGTGCCAGATCTGCGGAGGATTCCAATGTTGAACTTCCGGAATTGGTCAAAGCTTACTCTTCGTTTCCTGCGGCTGTGCGTGCGCCGACTTCGGGATTGATCGAAATCTTTGCGGCTTTTCGAAGTCCATCAATCCATTGACCGAATGCTTCGTCGGCTCGGCGCGAAGCATTCGTTTCCGCTTGAAACTCCGGCGACTCTTGAGCTGCGGCCATCTTTGCCGCCTCTTTGTCACCCGGCTTCGTGACCGGTTTGGCCGCCGCTTTCAAGTCCGCCGCGGGCACAGCCTTGTAGCGCAATAAGAAACTTTGACCACCTTGTCGAATGAGCTCTGTCGCGAGTGGCTTTTCCGGCGAGAGCTTAAATGCTGCGGTGACGGCGACATCGCTGGTCACTCCGACCTTTGGTAGCGCATCGGCCGTGATCGCGAACGATCCCGTTTCAGTCCAAGTCAGTTTGTGTTGGCTAGCAAATGTGCTGATTGCGGCTTGCGACGCCGCCTGATCACCTGCGGTCAGAGTCTTTTCCAAAGCAGCAACCGCTTCGCGAGATTTATCTTGAGCGATCAAGATTTCAGCGATTTCTTCGGTCACATCTTCCATTTTTCGATTGGTCGCAGGCTTTCGATCTTCCACTCGGATGATGTGGAAACCGAAGTCCGTTTGTACCGGACCAGAAATTTCGCCGGGTTTTGCGGAAAACGCGTAAGCATCAAATTCTGGAACCATCGCGCCGCGGGCGAAATAATCGATGAGACCACCATTTTTAGCCGAGCCTGGATCGGCACTTTTCTCTTTTGCCAGAGTCTCGAAATTTGCGCCGGCCTTTAGGCTTGCGATGATTTTCTCAGCTTCTACTTTAGCTTTTGCAGCCTCGTCGGCCTTCGCTCGCTCGGCACGAATTAAGATATGACGAACCTTCGCTCTTTCTGGCTCCGCGTACTTCGATTGGTTTGTATCGTAGTAAGCCTTCACTCGACCCTTCGAGTCCGACTTATCCAAAAAAGATTTTACTTCGGCTGCTGAAACCGTCTCTGGAATGACCAAAGTTTCTGTCGGGATCGACATCACTTCGACGTTGGCCTTTCGGCTTTCGACGTTTTTCATGAACTCGCGCTCGAGTTCAATTGGGCGAAGAGCGGCCGAGAAGCTTCGGGCCATGCGCGACGTCGAGATCTGTTGACGAACTTTCTCTTCAAACTCTCCAGCTTCCTGACGCGACGCTTGGAGGTAGCCAAGATAACGCGTTGGACTAAAACGTCCATCCTCTTGGAAGGCAGGAATTTCTGAAATCGCCTCACGAACGTGCAAATCGGAAGACAGCACTCCGGTTTTGCCAAGATTTTGACCAAGAAGCCGTTGGTCCACCAAAGATTGAATCGCCTGCTGACGGATCATTTGCTGGGCAAATTCGCCGCCGAACTGTTGGAGCTGTGCAAAGCGCGGGTCTTTGCCCATCATCTCGACCTGCTCGACGAACTCGGCCTGCGACACAATTGCTCCGTTGACGACCGCTGCCGATCCGCCCTGCGCAACGCCCATTTGCTGGGGAGTCATGCCCATAAAGGCAAACACCAGAATGATGGCGCCGAAAATTAGCCAGGCAGAAATACTTTTGATGATCGACCGGCGATCGTCACGCCACGCGTTCTTTAACGTCGTCTTCATGGTGTGAAATCCCGAATTGCCTGTTCCTTGAGACATCTGTCCTCCGACTGCCTGGTGTGAAGCGACCATGTCAGCCAGTTTTACTTGAAATTTCAAGAACCTTTCTTTGGAATAGAGGAAGATTAAGTAACAACCGGCGCCAACACACCGTTTGGCGACGCGATGCTTAAGTGTTTAAATGTTCAGAAGTGATCCTGTGTTTAAATAAGGAGCCAGCGGCTTGAATTTCTTTGCGTTCGATATTCGCAAATTGCTGATCGTGATCGCCGTCATCGCGCTTCCGATTCTCTCCATCAACATGAAACGAAATCCTGGCGAGGAGCCTTGGTACCGCCGCCCGTTTACCTGGTTTGTCGCCGCCTCACAGGGCGGATATTCCAGCTTCACAAGTGGCGTCCGGGGCACGACGTCGATGTACCTCAATCTCGTCGGCATCAAAAAAGACAACCAACAGCTTTTGCGAGAAAACCAAGAATTGCGCGCACAGCTGGCAGCCTCAAGCGAACTCAAACTTGAAAACGAGCGCCTTAACCAGCTTCTAGAATTCAAACTCAACACGAAAATGGAACTGTTAGCAGCAAAAGTGATCGCGCGAGATCTCTCTCCTGATCACGAATCCATCCGCATCAATCGCGGTTATCGCCAGGGCCTAAGAAAGCTCATGGGCGTCATCACCGTGGAAGGTGTTGTCGGATATGTGCTTTCAACAGAAATGGACACGGCACAAATTCTTGTCATTACCGATCGGTCGGCCGCGGTGGATGCACTTGTCCAAAGAACTCGGGCTCGCGGTTTAATCAGCGGCAAAGACGCTGCCACTATTCGCCTTCGCTATCTCGAAAGAGCCGATGACGTCGCTGTGAGCGACGCCGTTGTGACAAGTGGTCTGAAAGGAACTTTCCCAAAGGGCTTTCCGATCGGAAAAGTCACAAGTGTAAGGAAAACAGATTTTGGTATTTCCCAAGAAGCGGTCGTCGAGCCAGTCGTCAGCCCTTCGAACCTAGAAGAGGTCTTCGTCGTTCTTGATTCTGGAGGCGAAGACTTCAATGAAAAGCTTCAAACCGGCTTTGGCCCACCACTGCTGACAAAAATGAATCTCCCGGGCGCGGCACCGGCGAACGCAGGCTCTGAAGCGAATCGAAAGATTTCGCAATGAAGAAGTTCGCCCTGCTGTTTTCCAATATTGCACTTTTCATAGCACTCGCACTGCTTCTCGCAGCTGGGCAGACGTCGTTTTGGCTTCAGGTCTTCGGCAGCTTTCCCGCGCCTGCGCTCTGGATGCCGGTCCTTGTTTATCTTGCACTCTTCCGCTCGACGATGATGATGGTTGCGCTTTCACACTTACTGGCCATTGCACTTGCCTCCGCAACCGCGATGCCAGAAGCGCTCATGATGATTTCCTGTTTGGCCGTCGCCCTCAGCGTTCAGGTTTTCAAGGCCCGCATTTACTGGTCAGCGACAACGTATTTTATGCTCGTTTGTGGTGGTGCGACTCTCGCCTTCCATATTTTTCATTTTACGTCCACCTGGCTTCTCGGCGATCACCCACTCACGTCGCCAAATTTGAGCTCGTGGATTATCCAATCTTTACTTACGCCACTTTTTGCGCCGCTCTTCTTTCCAGTTTTTCGGTGGATTGACCACATCACCGAACGAACCGAGCCGCCTGAAATTTCAGGAGCTTATTCAGCATGAGTGATTACCTACCCAGCGGAGAAATTGAAGCAAAGGACTACCAGCCGCGGTATCGCCTGATCTATTCACTGATTGGTGTGACGTTTGCTGTTTTCGCCCTGAGGCTTTGGATTCTTCAGATCGTCAATGGTGCCGAGCTTCGTCAGTTTTCCGAACAGAACTCGATTCGCGAAACGAAAATTCCAGCACCGCGGGGAATTGTGTATGACCGAAACGGAGAAGTTCTCGTCGAAAACCTTCCAGGTTTTGAGGTCAACCTTTCGCCCCAGTACGTGACTAACTTAGAAGAGACTGCCGAAGCACTGGGTCTCGCTCTCAACATCCCAGCAAGTACGGTCATGCAGCTGGTACAAAAAAGCCGCCGGATCAACGGGCCTTTCCGACCAGTGCGAATCAAAGAAAACCTCACTCGCGATGATATTTTTAACATCGAAGTATTGAAGCAAGACTACACCGGCATCGATATCAAGGAGACCGTTCTTCGCGCCTACCCATTAAAAGAAAACGGCGCGCAGTTTTTTGGATACGTGGCGGAGATTTCAAAACGGCAACTCCCTCGCCTAAATGAGAAATTCGCAGCACGTGGAGTGAAGTTCCAGCAAGGGGATCTCATCGGTACCATTGGTCTCGAAGAGATTTACGATCTCGATTTGCGCGGAAAAGACGGAATTTCTGTTGCCCAGCTAGACGCTCACGGGCGAGAGGCTTTTGGCGACCCGATGGGACTTCTCGGATCGATGGGCGGCATTACACCTGCGACTCCGGGAAACAATGTGATTTTGACGATCGACAAGGACATCCAAGAAGCCGCATGGAAAGCCTTCGTCGAGGGAAATCGCATCGGTGGCGCAATTGCGATGAAAGCGAATGGAGAAATTCTCGCTTGGGTCTCGGCGCCAAGTTTTGATCCGAACGAATTCTCAACGGGGATCTCTCCGGATCTGTGGCGGCGCCTCGTGAACGATCCAGACAAGCCCCTTCGCAATAAGCCGATTCAAGATCACAACAGTCCAGGCTCGACATTCAAACCACTCGTGGCGATGGCAGCGCTTGCGGAAAGTGTTATTACGCCAAATACGATTGTCGCCTGCCCTGGAGTACTTCGTTTTGCCGGCCGCCCCTATCATGACCACTTGCGTGGCGGCCACGGAAACCTAAACGTCACCCAAGCGGTCGAGCGATCGTCGAATGTCTTCTTTTATAAAATGGGCATCGCCCTTGGTATCGACAAGATGTTTAAGGTTTGTGACGCTTTTGGAATCGGGCGCAAAACAGGCATCGAACTCTTGGGCGAACGTGCCG
>JAXMMN010000538.1:0-1265 GCA_034366485.1 Bdellovibrionales bacterium | reverse complement strand
CTACGGGCGCGCTCGCTGAATCCGGGCCCGCTTCCGAAGATAGCTCGGTCGAATCACTCGAACCTTTGAAACTTGATGGATTGATAAAGAGGTAGCCTGCCAAGACAGCAAGTGCTGCTCCCGCCATCATCAGATGTTTCTTGTTAAATGTAATTCCCGTGGGAGTTGCTCCGTCAGGATTCTCAACACCGGCTTCTGTGTTGTAGCCAGTGTGAGTATTTCGCGAGAATGTTCCCGTAGAAGTCGCATCACTTCTGTTAGCGGGCTCAAGCGTCGAATAGTTTGAATAAGAGTTTTGGCTTGCGGGCATCGTACCAGGAACCTGAAGACGACGAATGATCGCTGTCGAATCTTCTGGATCCGGGCGGCGAGGCTCATCACTATATGCAGGTTGCGGTTGTACGGGTTGTGGCTGTGGCGCTGTATATTGCACAGCAACTGGCGCTTCTGGCACCCGCGGTGCTGGGGTCGGTGTTTTCGTGCGTACCGGTGGCGCTTGCGGAGCATATGGCAGTTGCGCGTTCGGCACCTGCGGCAACGGTGTAAACTCGCTGTCATCTTTAGGTGGAGAAGATACGACGACGGTTGCTTCGACCATTTCATTGATGGAAACAAATCGAGTCGCCTCTTCCATTGGAAGCGGTTCTGGTAGTTCTAAAAATTCAATCGAGTATTGATCAAGGCCAACAACGTCGTTCACATTCAAAGAATGTTCTTTCACTGGCTTGCCAGCGATTGTCAGAGTGTGTCCCGTTCCTGGTCGACAGACGATGTTGCCCGGTACAAAATCCACTCGCAAAGTGAGCGGCAAACCAATGTACCGTTGGTCAATTTTCAGAGTTCGTCGCTCTGGAAAAGTGACGAGAAACTTCTGTCGTCTGCCATCGGGATGAACCACTAGCAGTTTTATTCTGAAGTCTGATCCTGAATTTCCTGTCACGTCAGATCCTCGCTTAATTGCGTCGTGCTTTTCAGCTCAACACTCATTTCGGTCATTGCGGGCCAGTGGTTGAGCAAAAACGCAAAAGACTCGACTAGCCTTGGCCAAGGTCTAGGCCTAAAAGTCGAGGAAATGAATTCAGACCACTCCCAGACTTAACTCTCTTATAAGGCGGTCCGATAGATTGCCCATGGGACTGGATTTTGACCGCATCAAACATAAAGTAGAGCACGGTACTGGTCATCAATGGACTTCGTACTCGGACTTGTTCCTCGTACTCTCTGTCACTTTCCTCCTCCTCTATACTGTTGCGAATCTTCGCGGT
>JAXMMN010000537.1:0-5997 GCA_034366485.1 Bdellovibrionales bacterium | reverse complement strand
CAGCAGGGCCGTCGCCTCATCGCTGAGTGTTCCGTCGCGATGGCCCGCTTCCAATGGCAGATCTCGGTAGTGAAGGGCTCTTAGGCCGTAAACACTTCGTGTTTCGGGATCAAAGATGACCGAAGTTTTCAATTCGACCTCAGCACTTTTATACTTTTTAATCCATTCGACTTTTAGTACCGAAGCGAGAGTGATTTGTGCATCGCCCGACTTCTTCGCAGCCGTCGTGTCGCCGCGAAGTGCGAACAATAGGTCAGATTGTCGAACAGACGTGCTGGAATGCAGCTCAACGCCTTTGCCGCCAACCAAACGACATTGTGCAGATTGTGGCTGTCTTCGTCTTGCCACCCGGTCTGGAAATCCCGCGAGCAAAAGTCGCGCAACGACTTCCTCGTCCCACACCTCGGTGAGGCGCTGAGTTTTTGATTTTAACAAAGAATCAATCACACGCTTAACCACCGAGAGAGCGGCGCGATCGATTCTTAGGCCGCCGGTGCCCCCTTCGAGAAGAGTGGCTCGAAGGTGGAGGTCACATTCTCCAGCCATTTTTGAAAGAGAAGAGTCGCGATCGAGGAGAAAATCTTTTTCAGTGAGTAGCGCTGCCAAGCCAGCGGCCAGCGGTAGTGCCTTTACCCTCTGACCTTCAACGAGAATTCTCGCAGCGCGCGCAGGAAGCCCTGTCGCGATCATGTCGCGTCCGATCTGAGTCAGACGTTCAGTTTCGTCAAAGGCGCCCAGATCTTTAAGGGTGCGGATCGCCAATTCTAGTTTTTCTTTTTCCGGTGGGTCGAACCATTCAAACGTTCGTGGACTCGGGATACCAATCGAAGCAACTTCCAAAAGTGTATCGGTGAGATCAGTGCGGCGAAGTTCGGCCTCGGCAAATGGTTGAAAGGAGTTTTCATCAAGCTTTGACCACAAACGATAAGATTCCCCGGGCCCGGTTCGGCCCGAGCGACCGGATCGTTGAGTCGCGCTTGCCAGGGAAATTCGCTGAATGGATAAACTTGAAAAACCAAGGCGGTCAGATTGCGATGTTCGCTCGAGACCTGTATCGATCACAGTACCGACACCTACCAATGTCAGCGAAGTTTCTGCGATATTGGTCGCTAAAATAATTCGGCGTCTTGAAGTGTCGGGTCGGCTTAGTACCTGGCTTTGCTCGTCCAAAGTTAAGCTTCCATGTAGTTCCAAGTAATCGAAGGTTTCTGAAAGCTTTCGATCTTCTAGAAAAACCGTTTTTAGACGACGAATTTCGCCAACGCCGGGCAAAAAAACGAGGATGTCGTCCTGTCGTTGGCTTTTTCTAAGCGCAATGTCGCGAATTTCGTTGGCGGTGGTTTCCAACCAATGGTGATCGGTCGCAAGTTTCAAAGGAATATTTGAATGGCTGATGGAAATAGGAAAAGTTCTCCCGGGCACTTGAATAACGGGGGCGGGGATTTCGTCGATGGCAAGAAAGTTCGAAATTTTCTCGGCATCAATGGTTGCCGACATCACAATGATTCGGAGATCGGTTCGTTCGAGGGCTTGAAGCTCCTTTAAGGCGGAAATTGCGAGATCGGTGAAGCGACTTCGCTCGTGAAACTCATCGAGAATCACGGTGTCGATTTCTGGTATTAACGGATCGTTGCTGAGCATCCTAAGGAAGAGTCCTTCTGTGAAAAAACAAAGTTTCGTGGAGGAGCTGGTTTGGTTGTCAAAGCGAACCGTGTAGCCGACGTCGTCGGGAAACCTCCAGCCCGATCGCTCGTCGTGAATTCGTAAGGCGGCTGCGCGTGCGGCAATTCGTCGAGGTTCAAGAACGGCAACTTTCCCTTTTGCGATTCCTCGATCAATGAGGCCCGGAGGAAGGCGCGTTGTTTTTCCAGCACCTGGTTCGGCGACCAATACGAGATTTCTATGCGAAGTAAGTGCAGACTCGATTTCCTTCCAAGACTCGTCAAACGGAAGCGAAATCATTTTTTGAACACGCGGCATTGAAGATTTTGAAAGTCTGCGAGGCAACCAAAGCCGGCTTTGAGGGACCTCATACGGATCCATGATTTTACAAATGGTGGGACTTGACCACGCTCATAGTGGAACGGATCTTTGTGATCGTCGGTAATTTTAGCAATGCTGACCTGAAGCCGTGGAATCAAAGTGTTGGCGGGCACGTCATACTGGTGGAAGTGTCCGAGAGTGCCGTCTCCAAGCCCTTTCGTGTAGGCAGTGATCTTTCGCTTGGTGGAATCGAAGTCTCGAAATCCAATGATGGCTTCAAGTGGCTTTAGCCCAAGTGCTTTCAACTGGGGATCAGTTTGGAAGTCGGGGTGCGTGGGAAAGAGAACTAACATTGGTGCTGCGCTTCCTGCCTGGTTAGGTGCAGGTTTCGCTGGTTTCTGTTTCTTTTTACCAGAAGCTTGAACGGGAGTCGTTTGCGGCCCGATGTTTGCGGCAACAAAAAAAGAAGTCTGATTGTAAGCGCTCAATGTACACGGAACGCGAAGCAAAAACTTTCCCTTTCCACTTTCGAAAAGATCTATTTGTCCTCTCGTGAAATAGCCATCGGGCCAGCAGGAAAAATCTGGCATTTGATCGCAAAGACTTTGCAGAGGGCTTTCGGCGAGTTGTTTTGCGAGAGAGGCAAAAATGGGTCTGATCCGACGAGCTTGGTCTCGCTCATTTGCTGATGGTTTTTCTGGTTTCACGTTCCCAGAGCAAGCGCGTTTTTCTTTGCCAAGAGTTGTTTGGCTTAGGGCCTTGGTGTCCGCAAAAGAAAAGTTCAAACCGGTCACGAAACTAAGGATGAAAGCGGAAACTTTGGCTGCAATCATTCTCTGCCTCATAAAATGTCTAAACTTGAGATTTGATCAGCTTCACCACGGTGGCGAGGCCTGGAATGCGTTCATACAGCAAGGCGCCGGTATCGAAAAAGTCGCGATGATACGTAACAAGTTCGCCGCTCTGTTGAAACTTTAAGTGTGAGGCTCCGGGAACCCAAAACTCTTTTCCGCCGTTGAGCGCTTTGTGTGTGAGAGCCATTCGCCAAGCGACCATGGCTTCGTTTCCTAACATCAAGCGGGAGTCCCATTCAAAGTGCGCACGAACAGTGTTTTTGTACATTCGCGTGAAGTACTGACGAAGATGATCGAGGCCTTGAATTTCGTGAATGGGATCTTGAAACGAGATGTCCTCGCTGTACATCGAGCCGAGTAGGCCGAGGTGGTCGCGATCCAATTGATTGAAATTTCCTAAGAACTTTTCCAGACGTCCATCCATAGCGAAACAGCGTACATGGCTGATTCGCATTCAGCAAAGGGGTGCTGCAATCGACTGGTTCGAAGTTTCTTGCACCACGCCATGCGTTAGGTTGATGGCCTTCGGCTTGCTATAGGCACGGTGCAATCGAATTTCGATTGTTGATTGATAGCAAAATAACACCGCTTAACTGGGGGAAAAATGAACACGAATTTCAAGCGCTTCTTTTTAGGATTGGCAGCGATCGCAACATTGGCAACGGGAGTCGTTGCATGTGATTCCGATGATGCACGAATTATTGGCGGCACGATTGCGGTCGTTGCTGGCGTCCATGCCATAGACTCGGCCATAGATCGCCGGTGTCACGGTGGCTACCGAACGGTTTGTCGCTCGACGCGCGATCGATGGGGCCGTATTCACCGGGACTGCGACCAAGTTTGGGACTCTTGTTCACGTCGTTATTCTGGTGACTTCGCGCTCGCGGGAGATTCGGCCCTTAACTTGGCTGAGAAGTATGCGCTCCCCATGGAAGCCGCTGGTCGCTTGAGCGATTTGTTGGGCCAAGTAGCATTGGGAGAAGCGAGTGCATTTGCAGCACTTGGTCTTTCAGATGACGAACTCAACCGAATCGCGAAGTATAAAATGCCCTCTGACGGTGCTTTGGAGCAGATCGGTACGACGCTGGCAATTTCTCCAGATATGGCGTGTGGCCTTGTTGAAAAACTAATGGCCGAAACGAAACAACAAATGGCTGACGTCACAAGCCCCGCATGGGCAGCGTGTATGGCATCTGGAAAGTGGAAAACAGATGCTAACGGTGGCACGTGTAAGTCGACAGCTTGGACAGGTTGCAGCCCAGAAATGGGTGCCTCTGTTTGTGCATCGATTAAGTAACCGGCTGAGTAGTTGAATGAAATCAAATGAGTGTCACATCGACCCCGTTTCAAAATGAGACGATAAAGTCCCGACATCATTCCGCCTGTTCAACTTCTGAACAGGCGTTCTGAACAAGCTCGCAACATTTCCGCCTTCTTGAAGCTGACGCCATCTTGGCAAGAACGAGTTTTGCTCTGATTGCAGGGTGTCGAATGTCAGGGTAACGAAGTCCTGCTCGGGAGGGTGAATGATGGTGAGAATAGCATTGGTCTCGGCTCCAGGAGCTGATCTGGAGCGTGTTCGAAGTGCTTTTCGCAACCCTATGCGATTCACCATTCGAGAGTTTCTATCGATGGACTCTGTGATTCATGGACTTGTTTCGTTCCCGATGGATGTGCTTCTGATGCGTCTTCCAGCATTCAATGAGAAACACCTCATGGTCGCAAAGAAAGCGCTACGTCGATTTCACAAGGCGTCGATCGTGGTTCTATCAAAAGAAGTCAGTCCTTCTGCGCGACTTCAATCGACCGGACTTGAGCGTTTTAAACTTTTGCAGGAACCACTCGAGGTTCAAGACCTGCCTTTGATAATCGAAAAAATGTCTCGCGGCGATCAGTCTCCTCATCGGTTGCACCCGAGAGCGAGGCGTGAAGGATTGGTCCAAGTGATCGACCGAAATGGCGTCGTTCATCGCGGTCAGTTTTTAGACTTCGCACAGATGGGTGCACGCTTGTCAGTTCCAAGTATGACTAAGTTTTCGCCCCGCGATTCAGTTCAGATCGTTTATGGCTCGACCTCCGAGCCGGGCAAGTTTCACAAGATTGAGGCGAAGATTGTTTGGTCGACCTTCAATGGCGGCTTCGTCGACCAGTTTATGGGTGTGAAACAGCAAATGGCCGGCATTCGCTTCATAGCCAGTTATTAGTGTCGCTGCGGCTTAGCGGACGTTTTTGTGGAGGCTTGAGTAGAAGCTTTGTAGCTCGAGGAACGCTCGTTTTGCTTCGTCCTGATTCTTTTCCCAATCACCTTTGCCCGAGGACTTTGCGGACTTCCATGCCTGGCGGGCGCGCTCGAGGCGGGGCTTGATGTCGGCTGTGGATTTTTCTTTATATTCTTTAACTTCAGGTTTTGTGATTTCACTGACGCGCGTCCAGTTCCAAATGGCGTGCTCATAATGCACGATGCGTTCGTCGAGAGTCTTAATGAAGCGATCCTTTTGATCGAACGAGTAGGGGCGTTCTGCAAGGCTTACGGCCCAAGTAGAACTCTGAGACCACTTTTCGTATTCCGTGTTCGGCTGTCCGAACGTGCCGTTGTTAAACCCAAGGCCATGTGTCATGTCGATTGGTGAATTGCCTGAGTAGGCATTCGATGGATTGGTCGTTGGAACATCTTTTTTGGGAGTGAAGTGACCACCAGCGTGCGAGTCAGCTTCTCCGTGCTCATCGTGCGAAAAAGACTTTTCAGAAACCAATGTCACTGCCAACAGGAGGAGCGCGACACGGAAAAAGGCATTCAAGCGAATCAGCGAACTGTTTTTAGTCATGGTGGTTCCCACGTAGATCAGGTTTGCGTCGATAATCGCGCCTTAGGGGCCATTTGGTCAAAGATTTCAGCGCTGACATGCCGCAATGCCAGCCTTCCGCGACGTTCACAGAAAGCTGACATTTTAAGCTCTTTAATTCGATGCGAGCTCTAGAACCAGTATTTCAGCGCGCCATTGACTGTTAATCCGTCAGATTCGTCGCTTGAGACCATCAGATATTTCGCCTCAACTCCAACGGAAACATACGAAATGTATTCTCCGACCCATTCGCGAACGGGAATGTCGAAACCAACCAGCGGCGTCAGGCCAAAGTAGGTCGCATCTTGATTGATCAC
>JAXMMN010000536.1:0-1829 GCA_034366485.1 Bdellovibrionales bacterium | reverse complement strand
TTCTCAAGCTAAAAACTGGAGATCGTCATCGAGTCGGTCAAATAGATGGGAAATTGGGAACTGCAGCGGTTGTCGCAATGGCTCCGAACGTCGTCCTCGAGATCATTTCACTCGATGACCTTCCGCCGAAGAAAAGCCCTGTGGAACTGATCTTGGCACTGCCTCGCCCAAAAAGCCTACGTCGAATTTTTCGAGCGACAGCGAACATTGGCATCAAGTCGATTCACGTTATTCACTCCTATCGAGTCGAAAAGTCTTATTGGTCGGCACCTGCGTTGACGCCAGAAATTTTGCGCTCCTCCTTGCTAGAAGGTCTTTCGATCGCAAAAGACACCGTGCTTCCGGTCGTTCACCTGCACAAGCTTTTCAAGCCGTTTGCCCAAGACATTGCTCCTGGTCTGCCGTCTCATCGAGCGTTCGTGGCACATCCAGGCGATTCGCGAAATGACACGATCGGAGCCTCGCATCTCGTCACGCAAATACGTGGCCCGGTTCCTGTGGCGATTGGACCCGAGGGCGGCTTCACTGAATATGAAGTAAACCTCTTCAACGAGGCCGGCTTCGAAAGTCTCTCTTTGGGAAGTCGCGTGCTATCAGTCGAAACCGCAATTCCAACAATTGAAACCTATCTGCGCGAAAAAATCAGTCCACTCGCCTGAACAACGCCTCACATCGTGCGGCAGCCAGTCCAGATTCACGACCGGAAGCGCGGTCAGCTTCACTCGCGACCAGTGGAATTCGACCTAGCCTCTCGGATTTCAATTCGACGCAGTTACCGCCACAGGTTTTTTCAAACAAAACCTCTAGCTCGCGGTAAGAAAGAGGACGCCCCTCTGCCTCGATCGCTCTTCCTTCGGCAATCTCAAGCTCTGACATCAAAGCTGTCACAAGATTCTTGTGCCTGATCAGGGTCGTTAAAGTTTCAACCGTAACGTCCGCGGGAACTTTTGCGGACATAAACCCCAAGTTCCTTGCGAAAACGCCAAAAATACCTTTGAGGCCCGCTTCAAGGTCAGGTTTATAGGTGAAACCTCGCTTAAACTTTTCAAACAAACTTGAAAGGACGACATCATAGCGTCGAGAGGTATCCAACAACGTTAAATCACGGTGTTCCGCGACCAACGTAAATCGACTGTCGACGTCGATGTCAGATGGAGCGAATGATTCTCTCACTTGCATCTGTACACCCTTCGCAAAGTCTGTCTCGATTGCCCCCCGAAATGTCGTCAAGTAACGGGGCAAGATCACTCGCCCCTTGCTGGCATTTTCCCAAGCCATTCGCACGACTTCTGCGCAATAGACCTTCGAATGATCATTGGGGTCCATTTGAATATCGAATCGGTAGTTCTGAGGATTTTTCTGGCTATCGAGATACAGTCTCCACATTTCTTTTGCTGCGCTTTCGGAGAGCTTCGTATCGGAATGCCTGTACACCGCCGCGCGAGGAAGCCTCTCAAGAGAAAGAAATCGATCGAGATCGTACTCCACCAGATTCTTTTCCAGTAAAGCTTCCACAACTCGCAAGGTACCGTCATCTGCCTGCGCAACCATCGCAAGGTGACTCATGTTTGTGACCACATCGCCGATTCTGGCGATCGTCGCGCTGACGAACGAATCTCCTCGCACAAGTAAGATGTCGCCCGCACGCAAGGCGACTTTTTCATCAGCCCGAAAGTACTTAGGGTTCCGAAGGGTCAATGGTCCTTCACCCGCGAAGAACTTCGAATCATTTTTCAATGGCTTCAGTCGATGACGCCAACTTATGACGAAGTCCTCGGCGTAGCGCAAATACAGCTGCGCCCTTCGAAAAGCAGAGATCACCTCAGAAC
>JAXMMN010000535.1:0-3040 GCA_034366485.1 Bdellovibrionales bacterium | reverse complement strand
CCGCGATGATTGCGCCAATTTTTGAAAAACCGACAAATGAAACCATCATGTTTTCGTCTGCCGTCAGGGCCGCAGGATCCGAAGAAATCGACAACAAAGTTGTTTCCGCAGCAATACAATCTGTCACTGAGGAAGTCGTTGCTGCGCGCATCGAACTGCCAAGGATCGAGAAAAAGTTTGTTCCCGAAGCGCTCGAGATTTGATCTGCGAGGCGAATAAGATCTAGCCCGCAACGTCCAGCGTAGGCCGAGGCCAAAGTGACTTTTGTGGCGCGTTCCGCCTGACCTGCTGCCGACATTCGCCCGATCATGGTGATCGCGTCCGTCCAAAGCGCGCTATTCATCTTCTTTTTTGCTTCAAATAAAAGTGCGGCGTCCGTGTCGCGCTTTGCACTTTCTAGCAGAGCGTTCTGGGAGCAGCTGACCAACATCACGATCGCACAGAGCGAAAACAGAACAGTGATATTTTTCCTCAAGCGAAGAAGAGATCGCATCTCCTAATCATATCGAGATATTGAAGGCAGCGAGAGCCAATGATTTGACAGGCTCTCAACCTCGACAAACGACTGTGGCATAAATGTGACTAGAACCTCAGAGCGAATTTACCGACCCAGCGGCGGTCTTCTTTTTTGGCGGTCGGGATCCCGATTTCTTCTCCGTAAGACGCAATCTGCAACTGAAATTTTTCCGTCGCAAATTCCAAGCCCGCAGTCCAGTAACCCTGATTGGCGCCAGCACGCAAGAAAGCAAAGTCCGCAAAGTTTACCTCAGCGCCAATGTGCGATCGTTTAATGAGATCTTCCGAAGCCTCTACCAATGGCGTCGTGATGCCGTGGTATTCAAATGCAATCGTGGATCGCACTCGGTTGCCAAGTATTGGCTGAAAGCTAAGAGCGACATCGACCGTCTGCTCGGTATCCACGGGACGACCGGTGGTCGCATTGAACATTCCCTCGCGCAACGCATAGGAAGTGTTGCCGACATCGCGCACTGAGACACCTATTGCCGGAAGGGCCGCGACTGGCGCCGTCATGATCAATCCAGCATCTGCGCCTATTCCCATTCCCTCATTTGCCAAAGCACCTACGGTCAAACCCGTCGACGCAGGATCGAGATCGCTGTGAATTTCTGTTCTATTCACAAGGCGGCCAGTGACGCCAACTTTTAAAATGCCGCCCCACATTCGAAAGTTATAGCCAAGCGCCAACGCCCAATCATTGACATAGTCCAAACGGAAGTTTGTGCCGGCTTCGTTGACCGACGCGTTGAATTGATACTTTGCAAGAACACCAATCCCAAAGTTGGGGGCGACGAACGAGGGAAAGAGCTGCGCTTTCGAGTGCCAGTTTTTTCCGCGCGATTGATTGAGGACGTCCAAGAGTCCCTGCACCGAAAGTGCATTCATGAAGTTCGAAACATCGACGATCTCTGTGTTGGTAAATGCGCCGTGAAGCTCGGGATCGACAATCGTGACTGTGTAATCACGAAGCTTTCCAAGTCCGGCCGGGTTCGTAAGAATGGCTGTCTCATCGTTCACAGAGTTCACATAGGTTCCACCCATGCCGAGCATTCGAACACCGGTATAAAACTCGTCAATCTCGCCATTGAATGTCGCTGCATTGGCTGCGCTAGAAAAAATCCACACGGCCAGAAGAGCCAAGCAATCGAGGTGTGCGCGTCTTTGAAATCTATTTGCCGCCATTTAAACTCCTAACCTCTCACCTCTCATCGACATTTCCTCGTTTCGTATTGAGACGTCTCGATCTGAACTGGTCTGCAAACTAGCCCGTCCCCTCGTCCAGTCGCCAGCGCAACACAGGCGACACTACACGACCAAGGTCCGCAAAGTGTTTGATCGATTTCTTACGATTTTTCTAGTGACCGCTGATCAGGCTACAATAGTGGTTTGGAATTAATCATCGAGAGGACTTTTTATGAAGAAAATCATTTTGACCGCGACCGTCGCTCTCTCTGCGACACTCTTTCTGACGTCGTGTGAAACAGCCGAGGACCGCCAACTTGCGGCCGCGCAAGATTGTATCGACACCGCAAAAGTTGCGGCTGACGCCGATCGTTGCCATTCGCTTGTCGATGGACTCGAAACAGAAAAAGCGTATCTCATTCGCTGCTCGGCAAATTACATCGCCCAAGGTTTTACAGGCACGCGCATGGCCAATGCGTTTCAACGATTGAAGGATGACAACGGCAGCGGTCAAGATCCGATGGCGACTGTCATGGCTTACCTCGTATTCAGCAACAATGCTGCGACCCATTCCGTCGACAATGCCGTATCGAATTGCACAAAGTCAGGCGTGCGCTCCATGTTGCGACTCGTGACAATGTCAAAGCTTGCAACGTTCATTACAACGGCTGGCCTCGGCAGCATACCGGCCAACGCGAATCCGCTTGATCCTTCGTTTGACCCAGGTCAAATCAGCAATGCCATAACCACAATCGTCGGCAGCGGATCAGCGGCGGACAAAGAAAATATTGGCAATATCGCAATCACGGCGCAGTCGGCCTACTGCAACTCAGGCTCTTCCTTTGAGAACAATGAAATCTGCGCCAATCTCAATCAAGCGATCAACGCGGGCGGCGGCAACGCCCAAACGATCGGCGAACAACTTCTGGCACTGCTTCAGGCGAACAATTAGCGCAGAACTGGCCCACTCGGCCGGGGTCTATTCATTTCACAAATAATAACTTGAGGGGAATCAACTTCCCTCTTTTCTCCTCCCCGACTAACCCCTCTTCTCAACAAAGAGGGGTTTTATGTTGTCCAAACATTTCTCGGCTGGCGTTGCATTCATGATCTTGACGGTCTCAGTCTCCATTTCGGTGGCCGCCCTGCCAGTAAAAAACTTCTCACAAGTTGGCGCGACAGAAACATTGCTCCGAGGTGCACAGCCAGGGAAGTTCGCCGGCGATCTTCGCGATCTCGGTATTGACGCAGTTCTGATATTTAAATCAGACACTCGCGGTGAAGTCGCAAAAGAAGTCGAGGCGCTGCTCTCAACCGGCTTCGAAGAAAGCAATGTGCA
>JAXMMN010000534.1:0-1675 GCA_034366485.1 Bdellovibrionales bacterium | reverse complement strand
GATCGATCCCGGGCCGCCTTGTCGGTGTCTCAATCGATTCACAAGGAAAGCCGGGTCTACGGCTCGCACTGCAAACTCGCGAACAACATATTCGCCGCGAAAAAGCGACTTCGAACATCTGTACCGCGCAAGTACTGCTGGCTGTCATGGCTTCGATGTACGCCGTTTATCATGGACCAGAAGGTCTGCGCCGAATTGCAAAACGTGTGAATCGCCTCGCCATCGCGTTCGCAAATGGCCTTTCGAAAAACGGAACTCTCCCAGAATCAAAGCACTTTTTTGACACTGTCGTCGTCCCATTTGCTGATGCCGCAAAAGCGAAAGCAGTTGTTGAAGCGGCTCAAAAAGAGGGAATGAATCTGCGAACCTACACCTCAAAATCCAGCGCCATGGATTCGCAGATCACGGCGCTTGGTGTTTCGTTTGACGAAACTAGCACTCGCGAAGATGTCGAAAAGCTTGTTCGTCTTTTCACGGGCGCGCGTGTGTCCTTTGAATCTGTTGATACGGCTTCGGGCTCCGCAGCTTCCTACAACACCGACCTCGAACGGACTCAGTCCCTGCTGCAGCAGAAAGTGTTCAACTCATTTCACTCAGAAACCGAGATGCTTCGCTACTTAAAGCGACTGGAAAACAAGGACCTCTCGCTTGCGCACGCGATGATCCCACTTGGGTCATGCACAATGAAACTAAATGCAACGGCGGAAATGATCCCTGTGACATGGCCCGAAATGGGCAACATCCATCCGTTTTCTCCTATCGACCAAGCAAAAGGTTATCTTGGCTTTGTTCGCGATCTTGAAGCGTGGCTCTGTGAAATCACAGGTTTCGCCCGCGTCAGCCTTCAGCCAAACGCCGGTTCTGCTGGCGAGTACGCGGGGCTTTTGACGATTCGCGACTACCACAAAGCGCGCGGCGAGGCTCATCGCAATATCTGCCTCATTCCTTCGTCGGCGCATGGAACAAATCCGGCGTCGGCCGCGATGGCCGGAATGAAAATCGTGGTGGTTTCTTGCGATCAAAATGGAAACGTGGATGTCGCAGACTTAAAAGCGAAAGCCGAACTGCATTCCAAAAATTTAGCTGCTCTGATGGTCACCTACCCATCGACGCACGGTGTGTTTGAAGAGGCCATTCAGGAAATTTGTGACGTTATTCACAAACATGGCGGCCAGGTTTACATGGACGGCGCGAACTTCAATGCACTGGTTGGTCTTTGCCGCCCAGGTGATTTCGGGCCAGATGTCTGCCACCTCAACTTGCACAAAACGTTTTGCATCCCGCACGGCGGCGGCGGACCTGGCGTTGGTCCCATCGGCGTTCGCGAACACTTAAAAGATTTCGTCCCGGGCCACAAAGGCGCGGACGCAGTCACTGGACTTCGCCATGACGGCTCGGCCGTTGCTTCGGCACCATTTGGCAGCGCTTCGATCTTGCCGATTTCCTGGGCCTACATTGCGATGATGGGGCGCGACGGTTTAAAGCGCGCAACGGAAGTTGCGATTCTCAACGCCAACTACATGGCCGCAAAACTCGCACCGCACTATCCGATCCTTTACAAAGGTCAAAACGGACGAGTCGCTCACGAATGCATTCTCGATCTTCGCTTCATGAAAACAGTGACCGTCGAAGATGTCGCAAAACGACTTATCGAATCACGAATACACGCGCCAAC
>JAXMMN010000533.1:0-8111 GCA_034366485.1 Bdellovibrionales bacterium | reverse complement strand
GAGTTGTCGAGAACCGCGAAAAGCCGTGGCATTTGCGAAAGCACATGCGCGTCGATTTCAGTCGCCCAACGAATGAGAAGTCTAACTTGTCATCGTCAACGGACGATGCGACGGCTCCGACTGAAAATGTCGTTCAATTGTCTGATCTGAAAAAAGAAGACGACGGTCATATGTCTTGGCTGACAGAGTTTTCTGCAGCGGGCGGCGCTTTCTGGTGGGGGTTGAGAACAATTCTCGAGTTGTTGCCCGCACGCACCTTATGCCTGTCAAACAAAGCGATTTTCAGCGAATTAACTACCGCGAAAGTGACTTCCAAAAGTTCGGCTACTTCTACACGCGTCAAAGCTTTGAAAATCCAGAAAAGGGATTTCTTGATTCTGAGCTCGAAGACAACACGTTTGCGATTGTTCATGATGTTTGTGAACCAGGGCGAACGGACAAAGCTGGGAAGCCGCTTGCTTGCTCGACCAATAAAATCGTTTGGCATCTCTCGAAGGGCTATGCAGAAAAGTACAAAGAAGTCACTCGCCGTGCTGTTCGCGAATGGAACGAAGCATTTAAAAAGAGCTTAGGCCGTTCGGATGACGTCGTTGTCCTCGATGAATCGAAAGAAGTCGACATCGTAGATCCGCGCTACAACACGCTTGCCTACTACGGCGCGAAATCGCCTGGTGGTCTGCTAGGTGTCGCGCAATGGGCATCAAACCCGATGACAGGTCAAATCTTGGCTGCCCGCGCGACCGTCTATGAAGACGGGATCCGCGGAACGCTTGGCTGGGTTGATGATATCATTACTTTGATTCTGAACGACGAAGAGGTTCGAAACCTCTTCCTGGCGACCGACGAAGAGACGCAAGAGCGTCTGTCGAAATTGTTCTCTAATACCGGTGGCTTTAAAGTTCAGGAAGATGTCCAAAAGCTTCGCATGAGCATGGGGCTTCCGGCTGAGCAACAATTGAAAAAATCCGCTGGGGCTCGCTTAGCCTCATCTGTTAAGCGTTCGCCGTTTCAATCGCCAAGATATCGAAAAGAGATTGCGCAGAAGCTTTCGGAGCCAGTTGGCCGATCGCTCGCGAAAAAAGAAGCGCTGATGAAAAAAGCGCCGGAACTTTTTGCGACTGCCGAACTTGATCGTATGGGTGGTTCGATTGGATCCTTTGACGACGCATTCGGACTTCTGGGCGCGAAGCGTGCTTCGAAGAGCCGTCTTCCGCCAATGAACGGATTAGAAAACCTGCACGACATCGGCAACAGTCTTCGTGAAGAACGCGCCCGAATGATCAACCAGGCACATTCTGGTGTTCACGGTTCAGAACTTGTTGAGGAAGCAGCACTTCGCTACATCCGCAAAATTTTGGCGAAGCACCCCAATGTTAACGACTTCAAGTCACAGGTTTCAGCGATCAAAGCTGAAATCGATGTCATGACGTTCTACACGACGATGCTTCATGAGATGGGCCACACGTTTGGTCTTCGTCACAACTTTCATGGATCGTCGGATGCTCCACATTATCACCCTGAGTACCATCGCTTGACCAAGCAGATGGAACAAGAGGCGGCGTTACCGCCAGATCAAAAGACGGTTTCGCCGTACGATCTCCACCCGTACATGTTCTCGTCGATCATGGACTACGGTGGCGACTTCTACTCGCAAGTGGGTGGCCTTGGTCCATACGATGTTGCGGCAATTAAGTACGGCTACAATCGATCGATCGACAAACAACAAGATCCGGTTGTGAAGGCTGGTTACAAGTTCTGTACGGACCATCAGGTGAATGACTCGATTCTTTGCCGACGTTTCGACAAAGGTCGTAACGTTTCAGAAATCACGTTCAACCTCATCGAAGACTATCACCAGAACTGGATTCTTTCGCACTTCCGCCGTGATCGTGCCACGTTTGAACGTCGAGCGCGGTCTTATCCAATGGCGGCTTTGACAAGATATTTCGTTCCCGTTCGTCAGGTCATGGACGAATTCCTGTACTCGTTGATCGATTCAAAAGATGTCGCTGCAGGCGAAAATGAGTGCGGAATGGAGCACTGGAGAAAATCAGTCGATGCGGGTGAAATCGTCAACGTCTGTGATCCTTTGCAGGCTGAGCGAGCTGGTGTCGACGCGACTGATCTCGGTAGCTTCGAGGCAGGTCTGTTCGGCGAAAAGGGCCTTCTCAAAAATCCGATGGAATACACTCCCTACGGATTGGCGGATTTGGTTTTCGCAAATACCATTGCAAAGCAATTCTTCATGGAAGTTCTTGGTTCGACCGAGCCAGGTACCTACCTTGCTGAGCCAGTTGGTCCGGGGAAGTTTGCACTTCAGGCACTACCTGAGGGCGGCGATATGGACGAAAACCTCGCAGAGTTTGCTAGCGAGCGAGGTCTTCCAACGACTCCGGAATTCATTGGTCAGTTGAAGAGCTTCGTTGGTAAAATTGAAGTCGGCCGCTACGGAAAGCCGTTCGTTTCTGAATCTGACGAGTCGGGACCGTTTGTTCGTCAAAAGAACATCGGATCGTTCTGGGATAAGTACGTTGCGATGATTGCACTTGGTATCAAAGATATCGGCGTCGAGAAATACTATCGCCGATCGATGACTGGAAATGCCTACGCATACCCGCACACAACAGAGTTCGCACGTTCTGCGATCAAAGCGATGATTACGCAAAAAGATCGTATCTTGACGATCCCATTCAAAACGGCGCGCGGAGTTGTTCCGGCAACTGTCGAGCCGTCATTGAACTTGGATGTTAAGGCGATCGGGACGATCACAGCGCTCGTCGATTTCGTCTCTGATTCTGACGAATCGATTGCAGATTCACTTCGCGTTTGTTCTTTGAACGAACAGGGCTGCCGAGCCGGCTTTGGTCAAAAAGCCGTCGAGTTCACGACAGCTAGTGGTCAGGATGTTTTCCGCTCGGTTCAGACTTTGAAGAATGACTCGATCGCATTTGATCTTTTGACAGAAGCGGCGACGTTGGACAAAGAACGAAAAAATTGGGTTCAGAAGCAGCAAAAAGCGTCTGACACGATTGCCAGCAACATCATGAAAATCGCAGAGATGAAAGAGTCGCGCGCATCGCTTCAGAAGTCTTTGGAAGCTCTTGAGATTGAAGAGCTAAAAGAGATCATTCCTGCCGTGTTGTCGGATGACGAAAAAGTTTCTTCGCTATGGAACATTGCGAACTTGATCGCAACGAAGGGCGAAGAGATTCCGTTGTTCCTGACGTTGAACCTTACTCAGCAAGCTGGTGGTGCGCTGGGAGCAACGATGCAGGTTCTTGGGCAATCGATTGAAAAATTGGACCCCAACAACGAGTGTCGTGAACCAGAAGCTCCCGCTCCAGCTCTTGAAGGTGGCCCTGGCGTGTTGCCAACAATCACCGGCCTTCGCGGCATGGGTGCTGGACAGCCATCTGCTCAGCCTGAAGTGGGCGACCGCCGGGCAAACAATCGAATGGGAATTCGGTTGGCGAGCGGGGCGAAGCTAAAACCAGGTTCGCCGCTTTTGCAGGCAAACCCAGGTAACGAAGCGCCAGGTGTTGGCGAGCCAACAGAACCGCCAGTGGTTGAGCCCGCTCCGCCGGAAGTTCCAGAAAAGTGTGTTCCAGTATTTGCTCGCCGAAAGGTGATCATGGCTGCGGCGACGGACTTCCAGAAGTTTGCGGAAGCGATTGGTGAGATTTTGAACGGTTCGCTTGAAATCAAAGTAGCTCCGCTTCGTGTAAAGCGAGCGACTGATGAGCTAGCTCGTGCAGAAGCGAACATTCGATTGATCCGACGCGTTTCAAAAGCCTCGGGTCTTGAGTAATTAAATAGAAAAAAATGGTTTAGGGGGGAATGAGAGTTCTCGTTCCTTTGAGCGGGAGGATTGAATCCTCCCGTTCTTTTTTTATTCGCGCTATACCTGTTGGAAACTAAGAAGTGGAGACGAAATGAAAATCTCGGGCGCACGGGTTCTGGTCACGGGTGGGAATCGCGGAATTGGTTTGGCGTTGGCGGAGGCGTTTAAGGGCGCGGGGGCTGATGTCACGGTTGGCGTGCGCGACCCTTCGTCAGTAAAAGGTTTTAAAGCGCAGGCGTTGGATCTTGGCTCGAGGGCCTCGATCGAGGAAGCAATCCCAGGCATTCTTAAAAGTGAGTTTGATATTTTGGTCAATAACGCGGGCCTCTTGACCGGCGGACTACTAGAAGATCAGCCATTGGACGAAATCTATTCCATGTACCAAGTGAACTTGGTTGGACTCACGCACCTGACTCGGGCGGTTATTCCCGGAATGGTTGCTAGAGGCCGTGGGAAAATCATCAATAACTCGAGCGTGTCGGGCGTTATGAATTTTCCGATGGCGTCGACCTATTCTGCGGCAAAGACCGGGGTGATTGCGCTGTCTGCTTGTTTGAACGCAGAGTTGAAGGGCACTGGGGTTTCTGCCTTGGTCATGGTGACGCCTGGAGTGAAAACGAGAATGTTTGATGAGATTCCGAAAAAGTACGGAGCGAAAATGGACCTCGCACTTCTGGAAGGTGCCATTCGTCCAGAAGATTGGGCTCAGAAAGTTATTGAGGCGGTTCAAGACGATCGCGACATTCTGCTTCCCACGGGCGCAACGCGTGTCGGACTTGTCATGGCTCGCTTTACGCCGAAAGCTTTCAACGCCTTTGTTGGAACCAAGTTTCAACGAACCGGACGGTAGTGCTTATCTAGACCTCGGTCCTGCCTGCTTTTTCTTGTCGCGGCCATATATATACCGCGACAATACGTCATATGGATTTGAACGGCCTCATCAGGCTTATATTCGCAAAAAATGATCTTTTGCTCGGGATTTCGATCTCGCTGCTTTTGATCGTCACAGTGTTAATGTTGATTCGCTCGGTGATGGAAGATCGACAGAGTGAAAAGCGCGGCGGCTCGGCCGATCTAGATCCAAAAGCTTTGAACAACGCCATCGAAGGCGCGATGAAAAAAGTTTTGTCGGACAAAGGTATTCAGGGCGCTTTGGGCGGAGCAATAGGGAGCGCAGCTGCGGGTGCACAGAGCGGCGAGGGCGCAGCGTTGACCGCCGATGCGCTCGAATTGAAAAAGGCATTGAGCGAAAAGGAAGCGAAGATTTCGGCATTGATGAGCGATCTCGATGCCTTGAAAGTTCAAATGGAATCTTCAACTTCGGTTTCGCCTAACGGTGGACCAGCTTCAAGTGGCGTCGACATTGGTGCCCTTCAGGCAAAGCTGGCAGAGCTTCAAGCGAAACTCGCGGAATATGAAATCATCGAAGACGACATTGCCGATCTGTCGTTGTTCAAAGAAGAAAATAAAAAGTTGAAGGCGGAGCTTGCGACATTGAAGGCCGCGGTAGAGACGGCACAAACACAAGTCCATGCCGCGAATGTATCCGTCGAGGCCGTTCCTCGCACGGACACTCCTGCAAAAGATCCAGTGCAGGTCGCACAGGCAGCCGTCACGGCTAAGCCTCCTCCTGAAAAATTTAAACTGGACGAAAACGACGCTGTGATGGGTGAGTTTGCGCAGGCGCTCGCTGGCGACAAGGCGGCGGTGCCAAAAACCGAAACGTCATTTGAATCCGGACTAATCGTTTCGTCTGACTCTGCGATTTCGGATCCGCAGGCAGCGATCGATGCGCTTCTGGCAGGTGGTATCCCAGAGCCCGATATTACAAATGCTTCTGATATCGATGAACCCAAAGTTGATGTGGTGATTGATGAATTTGCAGCTGTAGTTGAGGGTGATCGCAGTGGACGCATTAGTTCCGGTGCGGCGGAAATTGAGGCCGATGCGTTTGATTCGGCAGCATTTGCCAATGATACAGCTGAAACTGAAATCAACGACTCGGCAATCGGCGAGGCAGAAGCGAGTGGCGGAGTTGATCCGTTTGCTGGCGAACTGGATACAGGAAAAATTCAGGCTGAAGTTTCAAAGCTAGCGGCGGAGTTAGCTAGCATGGCGGCTTTGGCGGATTCTGATAGCTCCGTTCTTGATGATCAGTTAGACACAGATAAACTCATGGCAGAAATGGGCATGTCCGAAACTCCACCTGAAAAACCGCAAATCGTTGAGGCGGTTGCTCCGGCGGTGAAGCCTGCAGTTGGTGCGGTTCAAATGGAAGACGACTTGCTAGCGGAATTTAAGGATATGGATTTCCAATCAGCTAAAAACACGAAGGGGTCTTAAACATGATGTCTACTCGTTTTTTGGTTGCTGCGATCGCGACCTTGATTTTACCGGCGATTTTGTCGACCACCGCGAATGCGGCGATTAAGAATCGCGGCTCAATTGACAATCAAGCTGTGACCAAAGACCTCAAGGTTTCCATGCGCCAAACGCTGATGGCACTGGATCTTCCGTTTGCAAATCGGATTGCGTCTTTGCGAGCGCAGGGACCTGCGGGCTATAAGAATCTTCGGTCTATCATGTTTGATCCCGGTAGTAAGATAGACGCTCGTTGGAGATCGACGATGGCAGTTGGTCGATTAGGTGGGCGCTTGAGTCTTCCGGAATTAGAGCGCGCATCGAAGGCGGATGTGTGGGAACTTCGAAGCGCTGCTTTGATCGCAGTTTCTAGAATTGACAGACGTACCGCGTCTGTCTGGTCGAGACGACTTCTGAAGGACAAGGCGCTGCTTGTGCGCTTGACGGCTGTGGAAACACTCGAGGGGATTCAGGATCGAGCAGCGGTCTCGGACCTTTGGGCTCAGTTGGACAATCGACAAAACTTTAAGCGCAATCGTAGTTTGTTCATTCGTCGACGGATCGTTGAGGCGCTTTCTCGATTGGAATCGCCGGAAGCGTCGGCGCGTTTTGCGTCTTTGTTGGATGAAGACGATCCGCAAATTTTGAATTCGGCGATCACGGCCCTTGAGAAATTAACTGGCCAGACCATGGGCAAACCCACAGACCCACTCGCACGCCGTCGCGCCCTCTGGCAACAATGGCAAATGTCGCGCGGATAGCGCGGATGAACCCGCGCGCTTATCAGCTTTATTGCGGCGCTGGAGGATCTTGAGTCTTTTTGTTGGCTTTGTCGTTGGCTTTGCCGATCGCACGAGCCAGTTGCAGCTCACGTCCGATTCTATACAGAATGACTTGTTCCTCAAGCCCATCGCTTTTTTGTGAAACCGGTTCCGAGAAAAAATCGCGTAAGACTTCGGGCCGCTTGGTCACTTGAACTTTAATTGCTGGTTTGTCTTCCGAGCGTCCACGTACAAGTCTGACCAAGATGCGGTATCGATAGCCAGGCGAAAAGGCGCCTGTTTCGTGAGGTCCACGAAAGCGAGCTTCACCTTTGATGTAATCCGTTTCGAAAATTCCAGCTTCCGTATTGTCCACTTTTTGCGGATAGCGAATCATCGACTGCTTGAGTGCGATTTCTACATCTTCATAGTTCGCATAAAACACTCGAGAGTAGGGACCGCCAGTACTTTTTCGTTCTTCCAACTTTTCCGTGGCAGTGGTGCAAGCAGTAAGACTTCCCATGAGACCGGTCATCAGACTGGCCCCGAGAAGTATTCTAAAGAGAGCCGAGCTACTAAGTGCTCGGCTCTTGATAAATCGATTAGAGATCAACGGCGCTTTTTGAGATGTGTGACAGTCCATCGACGATACTTGGTCCAAGATTTACACCTGATCCTTTCGCTGATGCGCCAAAGAGGACCTCCCATCGGTGTGAACCAGAAATGGGAGCACCCATTTCTGGCAGCTCCATGGTCGAGCTCCAGCCAGCAGCGTAGATGTCCCATACTGGAGACTTCTTATCGAGCTGCGTTTTGCCAGATGTTACTCGGTCGACCTTGCTTAGCGTGGCATACGTCGCAACTGGTGTCACGGAGGCAACCGATGCCTTTGGTGGATTAAGGCCGAGAGTCGAGCCCTTGGCAGTCGGCGCTTTCGGAAGTTCGAGGAAATCGAGAGTTGTCGTTGCTCCGTTAGGCGCAATGACTGCAGATAGCGCATCAGCACCAGCACCTGATGTCGGAGCGTTTGTTTCGCGAAGTGCGCCAACAACAAGACCGGCGCTGCCTTTCGGTGTGACGAGCTTGCGTGTTTCGGACGGTTTCAACATTTTGACATCTGTTGGATACAGAAGTCCCGCATTGTCCGC
>JAXMMN010000532.1:0-8808 GCA_034366485.1 Bdellovibrionales bacterium | reverse complement strand
ACCTTCATGCCCACGAGGCCATCTTCGAAACCAGGGATGAACATGTTCGAACCAAGTTCGAGCTCGTGTCCTTCCGCTGATCCATTTTCAAGTTCACCGGATTCAAGAAATCCCTTGAAGTCCAAGACAGCAATATCGCCCTTTTGAGCTGGACGATCTTCAAGAACCGGTACGTTCGTTGCCCGACTCTTGCGAATGTCTTCCAGCGTGTTCGCAATAAAATCCGGAGCGATTTCAAACTTTTCTCGTTCCAGCGGAAGCTTATCAACCTGCTTCAAAACGACTTCTGGGCGAACTTCGAATTCGGCCGTGAACGCGAAATCTGCTGCTTCATTGAGCGCATCGAATTCGATCGTTGGGAAGCTCACTGGGTCGAGCGAGTGTTCGCGGAGTGCCGTTGAATAATATTTTTGAACGAGATCATTAACGACGTCTTGTTTGACGCGGTCGCCATACATGGTTTTGACGGCGTTGATAGGCGCTTTGCCTTTGCGGAAGCCTTTGATCGCGACATGCTTCTGAATTGAGCTATAGGCCGTGTTAAACGCGGCTTGAACCTCTGATGCAGGAACCTGAATATTAAGTTTGCGCTCAAGTTTTGATACGGTTTCGAGAGTGGCTTTCATGAACTGTGTGTCCCCTAAATAAAGAAGTGGCGAATTGATAGGAGAACCGTCTAGAAAAGTCTAATGTTTTCGTGTTTCTGAATGGTATTTGACGTCGTGTGAAACGGTGGCGTTTATAAGACCATCGAGAACAGCTGCGAAGAGGGATAAGTTGCAGGGTCATCAGGCAGGTGTAGACAAAGGAAATCTTCAAAGTTTTGCGGCTCGCCCGTATGTCTTTGTCTCGGGAAAAGGCGGGGTCGGAAAGTCGCTTGTCGCAGCGGCTTTGGCGGCCGGCGCCGCCGAATCTGGCCGTCGTACACTTTTGGTTGAAACCGGTGACCGTTCGTACTTCCGCGATTTCTTAGAGCTTTCTGAAGTTGATCACGTTCCACGGCCGTCGGGGTTAGGTTTTGACCTTGCGATTTGGAGCGGTGAGAGCTGTCTTCGAGAATACGTTTTGCACCTTCTAAAGCTCGAGCGGATCTACAAAATTTTTTTTGAAAACAAAGTCATGAAGGCTTTGGTGAATGTTGCTCCGGGCCTCGGCGAGATCGCGATTTTGGGAAAAGTGACCTCTGGAGTTCGCCGCGTTGGGCCACCGATGAACTATGACACGATCGTGATTGATATGCCTGCGACAGGCCATGCTTTGGCGATGTTTCGCACGCCAAAGGGAATGGCCGACGCCATTCAGATCGGCCCGATTGCCCAACATTCGGGCGAAATCGATCGACTGCTGCGTGATCCGGCCGTTTCGGGCCTGGTTGTCGTGACTCTTCTGGAAGAGCTGCCGATTGCTGAAACTGAAGAGTTCGTGAACCGCGTGACGGCCGAATTTAAAATGCCCGTGCAGGTGGTTGCCAATCGGCAGCTGGATTTGCCGTTGACGGAAGGTGAGCTCACTGCGATTTCGCAGTTGGGGGACACCGAGCTATCGAAGTACGCCGGTGGCCTTGCTTCGCAATTGAAAAATCAGAATTCGATGATCGAGCAACTGGGCGAAATGCAAAAGCGGGAAACTTTGCAGCGACCCGTGAAGTACATCCCGCGCTTTTTGTCTTTAACTCCGCGTGAAATGGTTCAAGCAGCAAAGGGGGCCCTACGGGATCTTTGGATGCACTGATAAATGAACATCGTGTTCTCGTTTGCGTGGGTTCCGGCGGGGTTGGCAAAACGACGATGGCCGCTGCGTTGGCATTGCGTGGACGTCAGCTTGGGCGTCGTGTTTTGGTTGTGACAGTTGATCCCGCAAAGCGATTGGCATCTGCGCTCGGTTTAGATTTGACCGGCGTAGAAGAGCGCCTTGTTCCGCTTCACGATCGCACGGTCCCTGAAGGCGCGGAACTGCATGCAGCTGTGATCGATTCAAAAAAGATTTTCGACGGTTTTATTCAGGAGCATTCAACGGATCCGGAACTCATGAAGCGACTTTCAAAGAATCGACTTTATGAACAATTATCGACGACGCTCTCGGGCTCGCAAGAGTTCACGGCACTTGAACGCTTGCTACAGGCCCACGAAGCCGTAGAGATGAAGGCGGGCCAACAGTCGGCCAGATATGACTTAATTATTCTAGACACTCCGCCCACTCAGCACGCGATAGATTTTTTGTCTGCACCTGACCGCATTCGGGGACTCTTTCAAGACAACATCACGAAGTGGTTTATGAATCCAGCCGCAAACTCTGGATTCCTCGGGCAAGGAATTGTTTCGTCGCTGATCGGTCGAGGAACGCGAGCGGCGCTAAAGTCTTTAGAGGTTTTAACTGGTGCGAGGTTCATCGAAGAGCTCATCGACTTTTTCTATTCGATGCAGTCGATTCAAAAGAAGCTTCGCGATCGCAGCGAAGCTGTGAACACGATTCTTAAGTCACGCTCTTCGGCTTTTGTTTTGGTCACTAGCTTTGACGTAGCGAAGCTGAAAGAGGCCCAGCATTTAAATGGCCACCTCAAAAAATTTGGCTATCGACTTGGGGCCTGTATTTTAAATCGAGCATTTCCGGAACATTTGCCCACGGATTCCGAAATGGAACAGGTCACTACCGAGCCGTTGCGAGATTCTGTTTCGAGATTACGTGAGTTTTATAAAAAAGTTCGTGCGGACCACACGGTGCGCTTTCATCAGTTTGAAGAATTTGAAAAGCAGGTCGACAGGGATGTCCGGGTCGTCAGAGTGCCAGAGTACAGGCAGGACATTTTCGGACTCGACGACCTCGAATCGCTTGCGTCGTTTTTAGGAGAAGCTGAATGAGAAAAAGGACGACCACGATCCTATTTTGCCTACTTATGAGTGTCGGTCTTGCCGCCTGTTCGACGGCCGCACGCAAAGACGAAATGCCGACCGCTCTCAAAATAAAGCGGGTCCTTGGTTTCGAAGAAGATCCATATTTGACGCCAATCCCTGCTGCGCCAGCTGCTTATCGAGAAGCGTTCGCGAAACTTGAAAAGCAAGACTACGAAGGTGGACTCACGGGATTCGCGGACTTTTTACGGAATCAACCGACGACGAATTGGACTCTCGCTGCGCAGTTCAATCAGGCAAGATGCTACGAAGCGCTCGATCGACTAAAATTAGCTTTGAATCTCTACGAGGCGATTGCGGAAAAGGCTCGCCGAGCGCCGCGGCTGCAAGGGTTAGCGCTTCTGCGAGTTGGAGTCATTTTGGAGGCACTTGGGGAAGATGATCGAAGTCTCGCGGCCCTGAAAGATGCTGAGCGCCGATCGAAAAGTTTGCCAGAAGAAGTGGCGCAGACGGAACTTCCTGCCCGGTTAGCGGCGGCCTACGCGCGTGAACGAAATTTTATTGAAGCCGAACGGTATTATAATCTTGCCGAACGACAGCTCGCTCGGCTGCGAGCCCAGGTTGCAAAGGGCGAGCAACCCGAATGGTTGCCGCGGATTTTGTATGCGATGGGACACCGGCCGCCGGGAGAAATCACTTGGGAGCGATTCGAGTCGGCGTTAGTTCCGCTCGAGCGCAGCCAGATCTATCTCTTGCAATCGGCCGAACTTGGAATTCAACCTTGGGCCAATCTCGCGGCGGAAGAACTGATCGGAAGTTATAGCGCACTTCGAAAATCGATTGATTCCGTGCCAGTTCCGGCCGCAGCTGAGATTGTCATTGCGGCACGCGAGCAGCAACGCGAGCGCTGGAAGCGCCTTGTGCGCTTGTCTGACGCCATCATTCAGCTTCGCTCATTGTTTGTTGGTGAGATTGAAAAGCAAGCAGCGGCAGACAGTCCGCTGAATAAAGTTGTGGATTTCGCTGAATCCTTTGAAGAGAACATGCAATCGACTTTGATGTTGGAGCGTCCAGTTGGAGACGCTGAAACGCCGGATTCGTTGCGTCGCAAAGAAGGTAAAAAGCCAAAGGCCGTAAATGCCACCCCCGCATTCCCTGGAGAAGGTGACGAAGAGTGAGCGATTTCTTTTTTGGAATGACAGCGATATTTCGGGGCTTTCAAATCGTCATTTTCGATTCGAAGCTACGTGCTCTTTCTGTCGTGCCGTTTTTCGTTTCATTGCTTTTGGGATCGGTGCTGACGATTTCGGGTCTGTACTATTTGGCGGGGACCCTTGGGGGCGTGGCCATGCAGATCGGCGCTTGGATGTCTTTGCTGCCTGGCGGTTGGGGAATGACCCTGATCAACATTCTTCTTTGGCCGATCGGGCTGCTTGGGCTAGGGGTCGCTATTTATATGGCGGTACGATTGGTGGTTGCTCCGTTTTATTCGATTCTTGCCGAAGCGGCACTGGTTCGATTGGGACTTCGCGAGGATCGTCCGTTTCGGCTTCAACAAT
Organism: Bdellovibrionales bacterium; assembly: GCA_034366485.1. Taxonomy (GTDB): domain Bacteria; phylum Bdellovibrionota; class Bdellovibrionia; order Bdellovibrionales; family JAMPXM01. Next base: position 4,400 of record JAXMMN010000532.1, on the reverse strand, counting down.
GGGTTCCGCTGACCTTGAAAATGTTGGTCATCAGTCTTTTGAAGAGCGTCGTTTTTATTATCGCCGGCGGCGTTCTTTTCATTTTATCGCTCATTCCGCTGGTCAACCTACTTGCCACGCTGGGATTTGTGCACATGTTGTCGTTCGACGTGGCCGACTATGGATTTGAGGCGATGGAGTGGAGCTTGAAAAAACGGTTCCGGCACTTTCGGGAAAATCTGAATTTGTATTCTGGCTTGGCGATCGGACTTGGCGGTGCGATGGTGATCCCGGGAATGAGTTTGATCATCATGCCAGCTGCGATCGTCGGAGCCAGTTTGGTTCTACAGCGAAGTTTGAAGAGGGAAGTCTGATGGATAACCGTAAAGTGGAATTGCACAATGCCATTGTGAAGGGCCTCGGGCCGCTGCGCGACTGGTTTGGGGAACAGCGCGGCGCCGTCGATATTCCGTTCTATTCAAGCTATGACATCCGAGATTCTGGCTTTAAGGTCGCAAACGTAGACGCCAATATTTATCCTGCGGGCTTCAATAACATCTGTCCGACTGATCGCGAAAGCGCACCTGCACTTGTTCGGTACTACATTGATCGACATTACCATTCAGCCGCCGGTGGTTCGCCGGTGAAAAAGCTTATGCTTATCACCGAAGAGCACACCAATAATCCCTACTACTGGGACAATGTCTTTACGTTGCGAGAAATCCTTGTCGGCGCCGGTCTGAATGTGTGTGTTGCGATTCCGAGACTCGCGACCGAAAGAGCGACGATGACGACGGCGTCGGGGCGCCAGGTCGAAGTGGTTTCGGTGACAGTAGCGAACGGCCGAGTTCAGTGCAGTTGTTTTGAACCGGATCTTGTTGTTTCGAACAATGATTTTTCTGAATTCTATGCGGAGTGGGGCGAGACCCTCGATTTGAAATTGAATCCACCACGCGAGTTGGGCTGGTGGCAGCGAAAGAAATCGAACTATTTCAAACACTACAACGACCTCTCTACTGAGTTTGCTAAAATTATTGATGTCGATCCCTGGCTTTTAACAGTTGAGACGGAGCTTTTTTCTGGTTTCGACATGGCCGATCTGGCGAGCCGAACGGATCTTGCCCAGAAGGTGCAGCTGCAACTGGATCGGACGAAAAAGAAGTACGCTGAACGTGGAATTAATCAAGATCCCGTCGCCTTTGTTAAAAACAATGCGGGTACCTACGGACTCGCAGTGATGCGAGTGGCCTCTGGCGAAGAGGTTATGCAGCTCAACAATCGTGCGCGCACGAAAATGAAAGCGGCCAAGGGTGGTCGACAAGTCGAAGAAGTTATCATTCAAGAAGGCGTTCCATCGATCGTGCAAGCAGAGGGCGTTACGGCCGAACCGACACTTTATCTTTTTGGTTGCCAGTTGGCGGGCGGATTTTTGCGGACGCATTCAGAAAAGGGACCGACCGAATCGCTGAATAGCCCGGGTGCGGTCTACAAACGACTTTGCGTTTCGGATTTGAAAATCTCGGTCGAAGGACACCCGTTAGAAAACGTTTATGGCTGGGTTTCACGTCTTGGCGTCTTGGCGATTGGCCGTGAGGCAAAAGAAATGGGCGTTAAGTACAACGGCTATGACCGCATCGGTGCAGGAAGCGAATGTGCGATCGCCGATTGAGCTTGCGAATTAGTTCGTACTTTCGTTGGGCCAAACAAGAATGAGCGGCTTGCGATTAAATTCTCTCATATCTGTTTGGTCGACATGAACAACCTGTCCGGGATCTGATTCTCGGAACAGGGTTACCTCAGTAACAGCCCAGCGGCGGGGCCACTCAGTGGTCATATTTACAAATTTGAATGATGTACGTTCCACGCTTGCGAACGTTGCTTCACCGTCCACCGCTCGACCTGCGAGAATTTCTTCTGTTGGAATCCAAATAGGTTCGGTTAAAGCGAGATCACTTGATGTTGCACAAGGCGCATTGACCTCGATGGATGGCTTTTCGCCAGACACCGCCATGCCGTCCGCCTCAAGGCGAACTCGCACGCGATCATAAAAATCACAAGCCAACTGCCGCTGACCTTCTTCTGACCGAATAATGAACTGGCCGAATTCAATTCCGATATTTTTACTGGTGGTGATGACTCTTGCCGCAGTTAAAAGGCGCTTCTGTGAAGCCGACATCAGTTCCGCTCCATTGAGGCGTGAAAAATCGAGGTCTTTTCGAATGGCGGCAGGAACGCGGCCAGTGAGATCTTTCAGCTTCAAGTCTGAAACGTAGACCATACCGTCCCAAGCGCTGACGGAAATCCAAAATCCAAAGGCGGCGAAGAACGTGAACGTCGCGACACCACCCCAAAATGACAAGTCCGTTTGCTTTGCTGACATTGTTCCTCCGAAGAACACTCATCCTTGGTATCGGAATAATACGTCTCGAACTCAAACGGCAAAAAAAAGAGGGGCGATGTTGCCCCTCTTTGACTAGACGTTTGTCGGAACTAGAACTTCGTCCAGCCTTTAAACAGCCTTTAAACCGATTGTGCCAGTTCAATAAATGTTCGGATCATCGCGCCCGAGGCACCTTTGCGTGGGTTGTAAGGGAATCGGTCACCGTTGTGCCAACCAGTTCCTGCGATATCAAAATGCGCCCAAGGAATATCCTTTTCAACGAACTGTTCTAGGAAGGCTGCAGCGGTTGCGCTGCCGGCGCCTTTGCCTGAGCTGATATTCGACAAATCTGCATAGGTGCCCTTCATGTCGCGGACATGGAAGTCCGTCAGCGGCATGCGCCAAACAAGTTCGCCCGTGGCTTTCGCAGCAGCCTCGACTTTTGAAGCGAGCTTGTCGTTGCGTGTGAAAAACCCAGTGTGAATATTGCCCAGGGCAACAACCATCGCGCCCGTCAAAGTAGCGGCGTCAAAGATCGCTGCAGGCTTTTGTTCACAAGCATAAACGAGAGCGTCGTTTAAAATGAGTCGGCCTTCTGCGTCCGTGTTATTGACCTCAATCGATTTTCCATTGCGTGCAATGACGATATCGCCAGGTTTGTTGGCGTTTGGCCCTGGCATATTCTCTGTGGCAGGGACGAGGCCGATCACATTGACCTTCAATTTCAATTTAGCAATTGCCAGCATAGCGCCGATGACGTTGGCGCCGCCGCACATGTCGTATTTCATTTCTTCCATGCCGGCAGATGGCTTGATCGAGATTCCGCCGCTGTCAAACGTCAGACCTTTACCAACGAAGCAAACCGGCTTCTTTGAAGCACCCGCGCCGTTGTACTCCATGATGATGAAGCGTGGGTCTTGCACGGAACCCAGGGAAACGGAAAGGAATGATCCCATTTTTTCCGCTTTGATTTTTGATTTGTCCCAAACAGTAACTTTCAGCTTAGTGCCCTTAGCGGCTTTTTCTGTTTCTTCGGCAAGTGTTGTTGGATTCATGCGGTTGCCTGGGCGATCGCCCAACCAACGAGAGAAGTTGACGCATTCGACAACTGTACGGCCGACTTCTAGTCCTTTTTCGTGGCTCTTGTTTTTAGAGTTTGAAACAAAAGTAACAGTCGCAATGCGTTCATCTTTTTTGCCAGTTTTAAATTCCGAAAACGAGTAGCTCGCCAGGCCCACGCCCTCAGTCGCTACCTGAATAATTTGTTCAGCCGACAGTCCAGTTTTTGGGAGTGTGTCGATGCCAAACGCGACCGACTTAACTTTCGCAGCCTTTGCTTGAGTGAAAGCGGTCGCCAGAGCTTGTCGAAGCACTTCAGCGTCGAAGTCCTTCATTTCACCGAGGCCGATCACTGCGAGGTGCTTTGCTGCGCCAACCTGCGCATCGCGGAACAGAACGAACTCCGATGCAGCACCAGTGACGGATCCACCTTCTGCCGCGGCATCAAGTTTCGCCTGAACAGATTTGCTAACGCCTTCCAGAAGCACAGTATTTTCTTTTGGAGTTTTCGCCGCGTTCTTTCCGCCTTTACCTTTTGCGGATTTCGCGGATTCTTTTGCGCCCGATTTTTTAGCTGCAAAGACAACGATGAGATCGGCAGCAGCGTGATCGAGAGTTGATTTTTCTAATTTGATATCTAGGACATCGTGCATATTTCCAGGACCTTTGCTTTTGTAGGACGAACGTACAGACACTGGTGTCTAGCGACGTGCGTGTTAGTCATCGAGTTGGCGACCGTGTAAGCGGTCGACGACGCACATCTTAGTCGAGTGTTTGATTTCAGGGCACCGAGACTTCGGCGCCAGACGTTAAGCGTCAATGTGTGGGTATCTCAGCCTGTGTGTGAAAACTGAAACTCTGCGCACAATGCGGCGACCTACTTTGGTCCACCTCGACCTTGTGCAACATGAAGTTAACCTATCGATCTGAGACGATAATTGCGGCCATTGGTTAAAGTTTGTTGTGGAGCCTTGCTTCGTTT
>JAXMMN010000531.1:0-4226 GCA_034366485.1 Bdellovibrionales bacterium | reverse complement strand
CTTCTGCACCGAAATCGAATTAACATCGGCAAAGATCTTTTGCCGGAGTGGCTTGCGGCGCAAAAATATTTTATTTCCAGTCAAAGCGAACTTTGCCGAACGGGCGACTATTCGACGCAAAATCGACCCGGCTACCTGTTTTCAACGGGCTATTGCCTAGAGAGACATAATTCGGATGTTGATCGAAAGGCGATTGCCATTGTTGAGACCTTGATTGCTGGGCAGCCAATCGAAGTCGAGCAATACTTCCTTGAGAAAAAAACCACCGTGGATGTCGTGAAGTTCATTTTGGAACCGCCTTCGAATATTCTTCCGTTGATGCCAACAGCATACACCTTTGACGGTGCGCCATTGGCGGTAGAAAACTCGGCCTACGAAAAGTATTTTGGCTCTGGGTCGATGTTGGATGTTCTTCGTGCTCAAGAACTTGAGCGTCAGTACGAAATGCTGCAGATGTCACAGTGGCGGACAGACTTTCAGCCCCATCACCGTGCCCGCCTGAATGAGCTTGCGGAGCGCCTTGGTGCCGCGCCGTCTAATCATGGCGTCGGTGAGATTCCATCGCTGCCAACACCAACTCCATTGCCGTTAGATGCACTGCCGGCTGCGGCTGCTGTTCCGGGAGGCATGTGATGATGTCACCTTTAGGAATCGCCCTCGCCATGATTGCCTTTATTTTTTCATTTGCGTCCTCGGCCTTTGCGGAGACGCCGGCCAGCGTGCAATCACAAAACGGTCAGATCAATGGCTTTCGTTATCAAAGTTGCGAAGGTACAAAGTGTGTCGTTGTCGAAGCGCCGCGGGCGTGGTTGTCGGTCGCTAATGGCGCTTTTGTCGCTGAGTCGGCACTCGCCTCAAACCTCGCGGCAGGTTCGACAGGCGCCGCTGCCGAGCATGCGATGTTTCGGCTGCTGACGAATCGAAAAGTCATTCGCGAATTCAAAGCTTCAGAAATCGTCCTTCGCCCTGAAATTGGAATGATGACGATCGAAACTTCTAACGAAGTCGTACTTTTCGATCTTGCAACATATGAACTGGAAGCGGTGAGGAAATGAGAACGCTAACTTTAAGTCTCGTCGCAGTTTCTGTTTTGTTTGGAACCGCGTGCACGCCCAGTGGCGTGGGCCGAAGTCAGCCAGGTGAAGGAGCCATCGCGACCGACGGACAGGCCGCGCGTCCAACGGCGCAGGGTACGGTTTCTGGCGGAGGTGGAAATGGCTGCGAAGGAAAAGCCTTTGAGGCCTATGCAGAAAAGATCGCCAACTTTGACGAGTACCGACTTTATATTAAACCGATCTTGCGCCGTATGTCTGAAGAGGGAAATGATCCGCTTGTATCCTACCTCAACTGGGTAGCCGATGAAAAAGTTTGGTACTTCGTTCCTTGTCAGCTGGAGAAGCTTTCTCAAGAGCAAATCGGGCTAGCTATCGACTCTGATCAACTGGCTCGTCATGGCGAGCACGGTATCTATATCTTTGGCGACAAAAACGACACGTTGAATGCAGCAGGTGAAGTGAATCCAGAATCGAAATCACCGTTAAAGGGTCACAAGCACTACTTCAATCAGCGCTTAAAACCGCGGGCAGCCCTCCTGCTTCACGAAATGGTCATGGGCGCGCGTCTGCTCATGAAGAAGTCCGCAAAGGAGCAGTGCGAACGCCTCTCAAAAACAGATTCTGGATTGTGCTCGGATCCCGACGTACTGGCGATTGCCGAGACCGTCGTCGTCGATCCGAAACAGTCGATGATCATGAATGCTGATGACCACGAAGCTGTTCGTGCGATGACAGCTTATCTCGCGGAAAAAGGAGCTGAGCTTTCTGCGGGCAAAGTTGCAGCGGCTCGGCAGCGTTTAGGTTTCGGCTTTCCCTGGGACCGGGCCGCTTCGAAGCTTGATTTCCAAGAGTTCATTCGTGCTTTTGCTAGGTCAGCCGCCGCTGACGATCGCTATTTCGTGAAGAATGGAGTGAGTCCGTACTTCAAAGATCTGGAAGCTGCGTGCAGCTTAGCAGTTTCGCAAAGCCAGTATGATGGACTTTCGATTTCTATGAATTTCGTTTCCAACATCACAGATCTGTCTGCGACTTCCACCGAGGCTTTCAATAAAAAGTTTGAAATTCCACACTATTCAACCGTGTGCGCAGCGAATCGCGGGAGTATCACTCCGCCGCAATCAGGAAATAGCGGTGGAGCTTGTCAAACCCATGCACTGGCATGGCCAGGTATGAATGCTTGGTTGCACATCAACTCAAACAACTTCAACGCGCGCGGAGTTTTGTTGGACGGACAGTTGGTCGACGAGGTCGAGCACTTGGCACCGAACGGCGAATACATGTTTAAGATCGGTAAACTTGTTCCTGACTTTATAAAACTAAAAGTGTTCATCACTCGTGATGTGAGTCCGCGTCTCTTGGGTCTAAAAATTGAATTTAAGCATCGATTGCGACAGGACTTTACACCGCCAGCTCTCGACGCGAGTTCAGGACGCAGAACGGATCGAGACTCTCGCGCGACAAAGTTAGAGCTAGTCGACTACCCAAGTCTTCCGCCCATCGAATGCGGACGTCCAAAACAGCCCGAAACCACGCGGTGACGCGTCGCTCCCGGCGCCCGCGGGAGTGTTTCTTTGCCGTCAGACCCTAAAAGTCTTTCCTACTGACAACAATCCCCGAAGTTTGGCCGGACGCCGGTTGACCGTCATGAAAGGCGGTGTAAGAACGGTGGCCGAACTACCGACAGAACATTTAAGAAAGTTCTATGGCGCAAACGGGCGACGACTCACATCTCGAGCAAAATGAAACGGTCACTGGAAAGACCTCGGGCGCTGGCGTTGAGCCAGTTAGTAACACTCCTCTTGACGGCATGATGGAGCTTGCGAAGCTCTACTACGAACGCTGTGACTTTGTCGTGGCGATTGAAAAATTCCGTGGTGCTGCAAAAGAAGCGTTTCGCTTAAAAGACTACGAAAAATATTTGAAATGTCAGAACCATCTTTTGCGAATGTATGCAGAACGCGAAGATGCAGAGGCGATCAATCAAACGAAAGAAGCTCTTCAAGATCTCGTATTAAAAGAAGGCTTCGAGCTCAACGCGAAAACTTACTACACACTTGGCATTTGCGCCGCTTACAAAAATCAGTTTGATGTCGCGCTCGATTATTTCCAAAAGTCTCTAGCGATCGCCTTGGCGAGCGACCAAAAAGCGGACATTTGCTATGCGATCAACGGCCTGGCCGTCACTTATTATTCCTTGGATCGCCTCAGCGAAGCCCTCAAAGAAATTTATAATCTTCAGGTTTTCTTCCAAGTCATGCAGCTGCGTGATCTGAAGCTCTCTAGCCAAATGATGAACGGTAACATTCTTCGAAAAATGAAGAAGTACGATCAGGCCCTTGAAATCTTCTGGGACTGCTACGATCTGCTTCGCGAAGAAAAAAACCTCTATATGTATCTGCAGCTCCTGTATTCAACGGCCGCGACCTATCGCGACTCGGGCGAAACCGATATGGCGCGCATGTACTTCAAGCTCGCCAAGAAGTCCGCCGATCCGGAAAATCTCAAGTACCTCAGCCGTCACATCGATTCGCAGCTTGGCGACCTAGGTGTGACTTCGAAGGAAGATTACGACCTCGTATTTGATGCGGGTTCGCATTCGGTTTTGGAACGCAAAAAAGGCCGAGTTGATTTTAAAAATCAGTTCATTTTGCTCGACATGCTTCGTTTGTTTATGAAGACGCCGGGCCAGGTATATTCGAAAGAGTTTCTTGTGAAGCAAGTTTGGAAGCAGGAATACGATCCTGCGGTCCACGACAACAAGATCTATGTCACTATCAAGAGGTTGAGAAAACTGATCGAGCCTGAGTACGAAAAGCCTCGATATATTTTCAGAGCTAAGAACGGCTACTACCTGAATAAAAACACCAAAGTTCTGTTAGAGCAGTGATGGGGGAGGGGAACTTGTTCATCACAACGATTAAGTTTTCGGTATTGGTTGTATTGGCATCGATGGCTTTGACTGCGAAAACGGCAGTAGCAGAAGCGCAATCTGGTTCGTCTTGCACGTTGATGCCGGCGATTCCTGTTGAGCCTGTGATTCCGGCCTACGCGACTTCGGGTTTGGTGGAGCTTCGTTCGACAGATCCTGTCGGACCGTTTCCACTTTCAGCGCTGATTCCGATTTCGTGGAACTCTATCGACGGAATCTGGTCGATGAAGTTGCCAGACGGA
>JAXMMN010000530.1:0-2487 GCA_034366485.1 Bdellovibrionales bacterium | reverse complement strand
CGATCAACACAATGCCTCGCTTCACAGGCGCTATAAAGATATTGAGTCCGAATACGACAAAGTTCACGAGGTTCATTTTGGAGAGAATAAGGCTTTGTATGTCGAGGCCATGAAGAAGGAAAGCACCTGGTACCGCGGAGTTGACTACTATAACAAGCTAGGTTTCGCGGAACGTGTAACAGAACGAATGCTCCTGCTTTGGAGGCGTGAACCTTCGCCGGAGGCAATGCGCGAAATCGGGGTTAAGCTTAAGGAGTTAGATCGCCTTCAGAAGCGGCTTGAAGATTGGCGAGAGCTTTCGCGTGGCATTTCGAGCGACACCATCAGAGTGGCAAAAGTCGATGCGCTTCTTTCGGAAGTGGCCCCCAAAAAAGACGGTCAAAATGTTAAAAAAGTTGAGGAAATAAAAAATTGGAATCTGGCTATGGAATTGGCGATGAAATTGGCGCGGAAGAAGAGCGAATTGTCCAAAGATGAACTTGCTCAGCTTGCGGTCATCCTTCAAGGATACACCCAGCATCCTTCAGCCTCATTTCAGTTTTCACCCCAGTACCTCGCAAAGTTTGTTCACGACGACGAAGTGAATTTTATGTTCACGAAGAATAAAAGCGGGCGCCGGGTTCTTGACCCTCTGAATACCTTTATTCCGGGTCGGGAAAAAGATGTCGCGTTACAGAAGTTTCTACTTTGGCTTCGTAAAAGCCGGGAGACAGTACATCCCGTGATCGCGGCTGCGATGGCAAGACAGTACATCGTTTCTGTTCACCCCTTGTGGGACTCAAACGGAAGACTTGCGCGAATTGTTGCAAACTACGTATTGATGCGTGCCGGGTATCCACCAGCCTATATCCCAAGAGGAACTGAAACCGAAAATTCTTCTGTAGCGTTGTTTCCTCTCCGTGACTTCAGAGATCAAATTTCGCCTGAAGAGTCGATTCAAATCATGATTGACGGGGTCCTTCGCTCCCAGCAAACTCTCCTCAATTAGGAGAGATAAACGAGTGAGCTGGTTCCTGCTGATTCTAAAGATTGTGCTCGGACTTGTTGTTGTTGGTGTTGTTGCTGTAGGGCTCCTGTATTACTCTGCAAACAAGTCTGCACAAGCCAAAAGTCGAATGATCGATGAGCTTGCACAGATTCCAGTCGGGTCAACCGTTGTCGAAACCGTCGACTACGCCGAAAAACTAGGCTTCATCTTCAGTGGTAGTGAATTTGCGATTCCTCACGTTGCAGAAATTAAAAACGAAGACGAACAGCGCAGCAGTGATTCATTGCCCGTGAAAGTTGATAAACAAACAGATTTGTCTAACTTCAAAAATGGTACGCTCAACTTCGGTTTGTCTCTTTTCTTGTTTTCGCGAAAAGGCTGCGAAATTCGGTTTAAAGATGGCAGAGTTCAATCGACTCGTATCTGGGCGCTGGACTGATACCAGTTCTACTATTCATGTGGCTATTCGCACTGAAACAATTGATTGGCAGAATTTATAAGTTTGGTGATTGGATGTGAAGTTAGGCCATCGCCCGCGTACAACGTCCCGGTGGGGAATTACTGCGTGAAAAAGATGGTGTTCACGGTCACTTTATTAGTTCAGCTGCTCGCTGTGCAGGTTGTCAGTGCGGCGAATTGCGAGTCGGCATTTAAGCGTTACCGCACGGACCGCTATTCGTTTTCCACCCAGTTCGTGGAAACCAACGAACTTCAAAGTCTTTTGCGCCGGTCGCCGACCGACTCAATCGAGGGCGGGCTCCTCCGTTCCTTTGTGCCACAGATGACTCCTAAGACTTGTTGGGCGTCGGCTTCTGCGATTGCGTTGAACGCAATTGAGCTTAGTCGATCTCGTTCTGCGAAATTTACAGAAGAAGACCTTGTAGCAAGCGCCTCGACATTGGCCGAACGTGAACGCCAAGCCCATGAAGGGATGAGTCTTGACGATTTAAAGGAAAGACTCGAGACGAAATTCAATGTGAAAGTAAGTGTTCTTCGAAATCCGACCCTTAAAGAGGCAAAGCTGATGGTCGCGGACGCTTTTCGTGAGACCGGACCACGCAAAGTCGTCTTAGCAAATTTCATTTCGGAGTACCTCGGCATGTCCCCAGGTGGGCACTATTCACCGATTGGGAAACCAAGTTCAGATTTCAACTCAGTTCTTGTGTTGGATGTAGCGGCCCACCACAATCCACCGTTTTGGTTAGAGCTAAATAGCCTGCTCAGGGCCACAGCGACGGTGGATCAAGTTAGCGGGAAAATGCGCGGATTTTTAGTTATCGAGGAGCGTTAGGATATGAAAAGACCGTTTGTTTTATCTCTCAAGCTCAGTCTTCTTGTCCTTTTTGTATTGATCGGAACTGGATCAGCTGAGGCCTCTCCATGGTCGGAGGAAGTAAAGTCGAAAATCGACGAAAATGTGAAGCGTCACTTTCTCAATGAAAGCCAAGTCGGGATCGTCGTTGGTGTCGTGAAAGGAAACGAAACTCATTTTTGGAGCT
>JAXMMN010000529.1:0-3802 GCA_034366485.1 Bdellovibrionales bacterium | reverse complement strand
AAACTCGCAATGGCCGAGAGTTCTTCCCTTAAGGAAAACCAAAGCAACATCTCGTCACAAACCGAACCGACACTCGTTGCACAACTACTGGAAGAAGTAGTTGATGAAAAACGAATCCAGTACAAAACGAGAGCGAGCGATATACTACTGGTGGTGAACCCCGTTGCCAGGTCAAAATTCGCGGCCGTAAATCCGAATGAACTTCGCAGAAGTCTTTCGAATCTGATCGATAATTCGATTGAGGCCTCCACCGAAGGCGATCGCGTGGAAATCACCCTTCAGTCGCTCGGCCAATCAATCCGAATCGGAATTGCCGATCACGGGTACGGAATAGCGGAAGAACACTTGTCCCGAATTGGCGACAAGGGTTTCACAAAGAATAAACCAAGTGGAACGGGAATCGGCGTCCATTACGCAAAACGGGCCGTGGCTTCCTGGAACGGAAAAATTGAATACGAATCAGTTGTCGGCACCGGGACTAACGTCACGATTCACCTTCCGTCCGCACCGTCGCCCTCTTGGTTTTTAGATGACCTTCGATTTGATTGCTATTCAACGGTTGTGATCGTCGACGACGATCCAACGATACATTCTGTGTGGCAAGAACGACTCGCGACTTCATCTTCACAAATTTCGGTCGAACACTTCTTTGACGCAGAATCAGCGGCGTCGTGGGCAATTCAAAACCGGGATTCGGCGAGCAAGTGCTTGCTCCTCACGGACTTTAATTTGAATTCGCGAACGGGCACTGGGCTAACGGTTCTGGAACGATTTGGCCTGCAACATCCAGCCGCAGTCATGGTCACCAATGCATTCAATGACGCCGACTTAAGAAGACGTTGCGAAAATATGAACGTAAAGATTATGCCGAAGACGATGATGGGTGTGGCAACTTTTTAAGCAGGGAGTCAGGCGTGCCGCCAACCGAAACATCTGGAACATTACTATCTAACTGTTTGTGACTTTGCCTCGGACCCACCGGAGCTGGTGTCCGTGCGATTAGACGCCATTGTGGCGTCGCTACCTGAAGACGTTGTCATCGCCGCGATGTTTGCCTTTAATGTCTCACAAGACAAAGATAGATCGCGGTTATCTTCAGCCATTAGGTGGTCCTTTGGGTCGACAGCATTGCCATCTTTGAAAACCGCAAAGTGCAGGTTGTTGCCCGTTGTATTGCCGGTCGCGCCGACGAAACCAATTGTGTCGCCGCGTCTGAAGCCGCGTCCGCTTTTGCACTGGAGCATAACTCGTGATTGGGCGAATGATCTCATGTGCGCATACTGTGAGACGTAACCATCGGCGTGTTCTAAAAACAGCGAGAGCCCGTAACCCACTTTTCTGTTTGTGAGCTTCTTCTGGACGCAGCCATCTGCCGCTGCAACCACGGAGCTACCTGCGGCGCCTGCGATGTCGAGTCCTCGATGCGAAGTGGAAGATAGGCGACCGTTTGATGTTCGGTGAGCGGCGCGGCGGCCGAAGTAAGAGGTCATGACAAATCGCCCGCCTTTGTCTGAGCAGGTAGGAGACGTTAAAAACTTTTCTCCAAGACCGTTATTGGTAACGTCGCCGGAATCAAACCCGACTCGAGGTTGACCGTGAATATCGCGGTGAGTTCTGCGAGATGCAATTTCATTTCTTTCCGACGACGCTTCAACCCCGACGACGCCTCGCTGTTCAAGTTTAGCGTTGAAATTTTTTATCGCCACCGTGTCACCACCCCAGGCGCCGACAGGGGCGACGGTTCCGCTAAGAGCAAGAGTATTTAGCCCGAAGTACACTTTGGTGCCTGCTTTTAATTCTCTGCCGTTGTCCGCAACAACAGCGATAGGAAGTTCTGCTTCAACCAAGGTTTTGCTACCGCTTTTCAAAGTTCCGATTGCGGTAATGAGGCTGCGTATGTCAATGCCCTCGGGCTTGGTTGCGTTACGCAGAACCTGTTCATTGACGGTCACTTCAAAGAGCGCAGCCCAATTGAGCGTAGCGATGTTTTTTCCGTTTCGAGCAAAGACCGTGACGTGATCTTGGGGTTTCGCGGGTTGAAATACGATCGTGGCGGTTCCGTCGCTGTTAAGCGTAACCTTGGTTTCAAGGCTCTGGGCAAAAATGTTTGCGGGTAGAACGATGACTGATCCTGCGAATAAGAAAAAGGCTGCGAAAGCTTGAAACATTCTGACCTCAATTCGTTCCGGTGCGATGCCTAGATTAGTTCAAGCCTCGTGCCACCAAACCTAGCGAGTTGCCGTCCTTAATTCGAGATGGCGACCCAACCTTGGAATGCCGACGGTTCGGTCGCTGTAGCGGCATTAGTTGTCGAGATCTTGGACAATCCGGCTTTTAGCCCAGAAGGCGAAATCGTCTCAATCTGAGACAGATAGAGGCCGATGAGTCATTGTCTATCTGACTTTTCGTCCTCCATCAGTTTGATCCCTCCACGCTAATTCGACCAGCCAAAATGCGAAGAATAAGTCCTGGTCGTCCATATGTTTCGCCCGCGTATTTCGAACTTTCGATTTTCAATTTGTACTCGGCGTCACTTTTGAGGCCTTGGAATCCGATCCAACCATCAGACCCCGAATGTCCGACCAAAACCCTCTTTCCATGTTTATCCGAAAGAGAAATCGAAACACCTCTGCAGACAGCGGACTCAGTTAAATTGCAGCTGACAAGCAAAACATCGGTAGGAATTTTGTTCTCCGTTGCAAATTTCTTCAACAGTTCCGGTTCCAGAAGAGCAGGCGTAGCGACCATTAGTCGCGGCTGCTCTTTGGCTGCATGTTTATCGTCATCGCCGCCCGGCGAGTCTCCGTGGGCCATCAATGAGGACGGTAGAATGAAAAGAACCATAATTAGAAAGATGAATTTTACCAATGCTTCCTCCGTTTTTTCTATTTACTACTTATGTTGAGAAGTCGCAGCGAGTTCGCAATGACTAACAGGGAAGCTCCCATATCAGCCGCGACTGCAAGCCACAGATTCGATAGACCGAATAACCCGAGAGTCAAGAACACCGCCTTGATGGCGAGCGCGAATCCGATGTTGAAACGAATGATGGAAAGTGTTTTACGGCCATGAGAAATCGCGCGCGCAAGCTGGCTGAGATCGTCCGTCATAAGTGCTACGTCCGCCGTCTCAATCGCGGCATCTGTACCCGCAGCGCCCATCGCGATTCCAATCGAGGCGCGAGCGAGTGCGGGTGCGTCGTTAATTCCGTCGCCAACCATTCCAACAAACTGATGCTTCTCAACCAATGCACCAATAGCATTCACTTTGTCTTCAGGCAGAAGATCACCGCGACCAGAATCAATGCCGACGATCTTTGCGATCGAATTGACCGTGCGTTGGTTGTCGCCGCTAAGAATTACGACCTCTTTGATTCCAGCAGTGTGAAGGCTCGCGATTGCCTCGCGCACTCCATTTCGAGGACTATCCGCTAGACCAAAAATGCCAAGGATTTCCCCTCCGCAATCCGAATGAGGTTTGTGTCCTACGATCATGACCGATTGGGCCTGATCCTCAAGCGTCTGAAGATAGTGTTCGACTTCAGAGCTGCAGACCTTCAATTCATGGGCGAGTTTGTGGTTACCTGCAAAATAGTGATGTGCGCCTATTGTGCCCTCGACACCTTTGCCCGGAATCACCTGATAATTTGAGACAAGTGAATCCTTCACATTTTTTTCTCGACAGAACTCGACAATAGCTTTCGCAAGGGGATGCGTCGACTGCTTCTCAAGCGCACTTGCGATCTGAAAAAACTCTGTCTCATTTGTTGAGCCCCAGGACTTTACCGAAACGACTTTCGGGC
>JAXMMN010000528.1:0-2459 GCA_034366485.1 Bdellovibrionales bacterium | reverse complement strand
GGTCGCTGAGCTTCATCGTCTTAATTCGCTCGATCAGATTTTTTTCTTCGGACGAGAGTTCTTCTAATGTGCGACCTTTCAAAATCGCATCTTGTGCGTACTTTTGAGTTTGAGCATAGATCTTTTGCAGACGCTGCATTTTACCCCAGGGAATATTGGGGCGCCCATCTTGGTTGGTTTCAAGCGTGTCGCCCGTGATGGAATCCACAGATGGCATAGATTCGCCGTTTGAAAAGCGATGTGGGATTTTGCTACGAAGTTGAACCTTTTCTTTTGCTTTCAAAGTGGCGCAAAAGTTTTCGACTGTCTTTAGGTCACAGTCGACTTCCGGTGTTTCAGCGGACGCTTGCTGATGATTGAAGGACAGGGAAATCAGCAAAAGTACGGGGAGGGCAGGTCGTCTGAAGGACTCGATCTTCATTGAGGTACCCTTCCTACTGTTATGCGATCTTGTTTTGGCGCAGTTGCGATCGTCTCTGTTGATCGGCTTAAACTGAGACGGACTTTAGGCTTATTCGTAGAGGTAAAAGCGGTGCCATTTTGGATGTCGATAATCTAGACAGTGAAGTAATTTGGATTTGTTTCTGTCGGTCTGAAACAGGCAAATCTCTTATTGGAACCGTAAATTGGACGGTCCGTGCTCCCTTGATATAAACTCGCGCTTTTGACTATATTTGAATAGGAAATCCCATGGTACGCGCGATCTCAGTAGGTTTTTTGGGGCTCATACTTGCGGCAGGCATCGGCTGCGCCAAATCTCCAGAAGAAAAAGCAAAAAGCCAGGCCGACGAAGCCATCGCGACGTTGAATTCCAACGCTAGCTCAATCGATGCGATGGGGACTCCGCGAGGCACATGGTCCGAGGGCGAGCTCACGAAATATGAGGGTTTACTGAATACGCTAGAGGGCGACATCACAAGAGTTGAATCCTTTGATGGAAAAGACGGTGTCATCATCATGGGCTCTTGGAGCCTAATTGATATGCGAAGAAAGATTAGTCACAATCGCGGAATTCTTCGCGAGGCGCATACGGCGCGCGCGAGACTTCAGTTAGCGGACAAACACGACCAGCTTCGAGACCTTCAAGGGCAGGACTTTGCGGAGCTTCAGAAGCTTGGTGATATCGATAGCTCGTGGCCAAGAGAAAAGCTTTTGGTTTACCTGTCACTTCTTGAGAAAATCGAAACTCGTCAGCACGGGATGGATGAACTCAAGGTCCAACTAAGAATGTCGAGGACTCCAGCCGACTTCTGGCAGCACTTAAAGGTGTTGAAGAATTTGGCGACAGACGTTCTAAAAGACAAGCCGGCCCATCAGGCCAGCTGATTCGACAGCCAGCGCGGCTATTTTTGATTGCTGCACATTCGACGAAATAGTAGGAAACGAGGTCTATCGGAACCTAAAAGGGGAATCCATGATCTCGTGGCTTTTGATTGCTGGCGGTCTGACCGCGTTGACGTTCGGTGCTGATCTTCTAATTAAGGGTGCGTCCAATGTAGCCGGCCGTTTCGGCATCCCTTCCATCGTGATTGGGCTGACGGTCGTCGCCTTCGGTACAAGCGCGCCTGAAATGGCTGTGAGTGTAAACGGGGCCATCGGTGGCCAAGCCGATATCGCCGTTGGAAACGTCGTTGGTTCAAACATTTTCAATATTCTGTTTATTCTGGGGATCTCGGCCCTGATTGTGCCGCTCTCGGTGCATCTTCAGGTTATTCGCGTCGAAGTTCCCATCATGGTCGCCGCGGCGGTCTTTACTTATTTCTTCTCGATTGATGGCAAAATTGATCGTGTCGAAGGGCTGATGGCCTTTGGACTAATCGCAGTTTACGTCCTCTTTCAAATTCGAAATTCCGTTCAGCAAAGTAGAAGTCAGTCGGCAGAAAGTTTAGCTGCTGAAAAAGAACTGCGCTCGAGTGTCAATGCCTCTAAAGTTTGGCAGGACGCAGTTCGTATTGCTGTCGGGCTTGGGCTGCTCGTTATTGGTGCGGACAAGTTTGTCGAGGGAGCGGTCGAAATTGCAAGAGGCTTCGGCGTTTCAGAATTGGTGATTGGTCTAACGATCGTGGCAGCGGGGACTTCGCTTCCCGAAGTGGCGACGAGTGTGATTGCCGCTTTCAAGAAGCAAACGGACATTGCGGTTGGGAACGTTGTCGGTTCGAACATTTTTAATAGTCTCGGGGTACTTGGACTTGCCTCAGTAGTTTCACCCAAACCGGTCGCCGTCTCTTCGCAGGCTCTTGCTTTCGATTTTCCAATATCCATTGCGGCGTCGCTATTGTGTTTTCCACTGTTCTTGCGAGGACTGAAAATCGGAAGACTGGAAGGGTTTGGCTTTTTCGTAGCCTACGTTGCCTATGTGGCCTTCCTAGTGATGGATCAGCTTGGGAACCCAGCCGTTGCGGGAAAACAAGCGATTGTCGTTCAACTGGTATTTCCCGTCGTCGCGTTTCTCTTGATCG
>JAXMMN010000527.1:0-5599 GCA_034366485.1 Bdellovibrionales bacterium | reverse complement strand
CTCACCCGTCACATCTCTTCCACACTTCGGCAGAAATCACACCTCTCAAACCTAATGTTTTAAAGCGAGTGGAAGGAGTTTTCATTTCGCGTCTGAAAGAAAACGCACCTGAAGTGCAAGAACTCTTGAATTCGCAAAAAGAGGACGTGCGAATTGTCGCAACCACCGAGCGCGAAAAAGCGATCGTAAGAAATGCGTTGGTGCAAATTCGCGACGACGCACGAAGCGCCTATTTAGAGGTCGTTAAAAACAATCCGATTCTTACATTTATCGGAAATGTCGACACCGATCGCGTGGATTCACCTAGCAACAGCCAGCTAAAAGAATCATCACGGCGATTTATAAGTGAAATTGAAAAAGAAGTCGCCATCTTAAGTGGCGATACAAAAGAGGCCCACAGACTGCTTTTCACTTACAAAGCATCCGCGGAGGCCCTGCTACAAGACAATCCTTCCTGGTGCACCGCTGCCGAAACGGCGGCGGCAGTCATGAAAAAGGAAGAACGAAATGGCGATCTTAAAGTCGCCGCTGTGCAGATTGGCGTCTCCGTCTTGGCGCTTGGCACCTGCTCGACCGTAGTTCTCTGTGGTGCGGCTGCCGGTATTATTGGCGCAGCAGACTTTCATATGACTCAGAGTAAAGCCGACGAAAACTTTCGCCGTGGAGTCATTCAAGCTACGGCCGGTGAATCGAAAGAGGCGTTGGTACTGTCTGCTTCGCAAAACCAATCTGCCTCAACAGCTCTTGCCCTTGCTGCGATCGGCACAGCGGCCAGCAGTGCCGGCGCATTAAAATCCGCAACCGAAAAAACCGCAAAATCATTTTCTACCTGGGATCGAGCGGCACAGAAAAACACGGCACCTAGTAAATGGAGTCCGAAAAACGGCGCGGAAATGCAGGCGTATTCATCGCTTCACATTCGCGAGGTACGCAGGAATTCGGTTCAGTTTTTTCAAAGAAATCGCGACCTCTTCCAGAATGCAACTGCCGGTCAATTGAAACACATCGGCAAACATGATCTCGAGAAGGTCCTCGAATTCAAAGAGCTGGCCAAGTCCTACGGCTACAAAGGTGTACCCAAAGAAATCACTGCAGACCTGTTTGAATTTGGCGATCTCGTCGGAAAAAAGAGTCGCGACGGTAAGTTCATAGAAATTAGCATTGCTGATTCTTTGAAAATGCTTTGGGGACAGAATCACGGTTCACTTGTTTCGCTTATCCAAGGAGCAAAAACGGTTGCCGAGAAAAAACACTGGGAGGCAATGCTAAACCTAAGAAGTCATGTCATTCATTCGATGGAAAAAATCGATGATCAAATTATGGCTGACGCCTACTCAAAAGTTCATTCCCCCGCGGCGCGAGTCGAACTTCGGTTGATCGAATTTATTTCAGATCTGAGCGCTCGCAAAGCCAACCCAATGACGGCGAGCGAGTTCGGGCGCAGAATCACGCCGACCGCAGCATTCATCAAAGCAATGGGGCGAGAAAAATTGGTACAAAAAATTGCGGGTTCAGATTCCCCCATGGAAATTCACGCTGCTCGCCGCCTTCTGGATAAAGTCACGATGGACGATGTTGGAAAAATGGCGACAGAACTAGAGAGCGCCTACAAGAGCTCGGGTCTTCCGACGAGTCTCAACAGCACGATTCTCTTTCAGCTACACGGTCGCTAGGGATTATCGAAGCCTCGCTCAACAGAGGCTATTCGCCATTGGTCCCCGACTTTTTTCAAACTCACTCGAAGGGTCACTGGACCCGACGGACTCTTCACTCCTTGTGGAATTTCTCCCAATCGAACATCGGCGCGAGCGGTGTCCACGCCTTCAAGCGACACATTGTAAACTCGAATCTTGTGTCGATAGTCCTTACCCCAATGCTCCGCTCTGACAATTGGATCTGCATCCATGCCTTCGACAAGCTCCTGAAACTGATTAAAGAAATCCGGAGTTAGATGCGCCTTTAAGACAGAGCGTTGGTCTTTGGGGCGTTTCGCCTTCGTGATGTATTCATAGTAAAACCGTGTGACCGTCTTCGTTATATTTTCGCGGGATTTCCACTCGGGCTCGGCCGATGCGACTTCCAAAGTAACGACGTTGATGAAGAAACAAATCAAAAACAAACAAAAAGTTCTCGGCGCAAAGAGAATGGAGATTGGTTTAGCCATGTCTCCATTCTACGGCAGGCAGGCTACTGCCTCCAAACTTTGAACGTTCCTGTACCATTATAAGACCGTACTTCCACTTTGTATTTTCCCACACTCCCGTCATAGGCCACAAACTCTTGGGAGGCAGTCTTTGTCGAGCTTGCCACTTGAGTCCATTGGGCTCCGTTTTGTTTGAAGAGATAGAGATCAAAATCAGTTCCAGTAGGTCCTTCAAGCCAAAGTGAGATTTTTCCTGCAGAATTGAACTCTCCCCACGGCTCGATCTTCGCTCCGCGCACCGAAAGACTTCCCGTCTTCAATTCGCAATTGGAGCATGGGCCTGCCAAACTTTCGTTTTTGACGCTGGCTCGAATTTGAACTCCAGAGAAGTTTGCGTAACCGTGAAGTCGGACAAATATTTTTCCGCCTGCCGCTGGAATCTGCGCAGCCGTGTAGCTGCAGGTTTCAGAATTTCCATTTGAATAAGGTCGGCAGTCATAGTCAGTAGCGGTCGGCTTTGATCCAAGCTTCGTGTACAAATCCATATCTCCCGTGCCACCGCTAACTTGAATCTCTACGGCCGTGGTGCCCGCCGGAACCTGAAGGACGAAAACTTTTTCCTCACCTTTGTTGCCACTGACACCTGTTACCGTAACACCATTCTTCAACTCCACGACCCCTGGTTCCTCTTCCACCGGATCCTCAGGTGGAGCGGGAGACAAAAGAAAGGTCGTCGACAAGAGGCGATTAGGAGAACCGGTGCCGACGTTTGATACTTTCGATACTCGCGCCCCAGCGAGCAATTGACTGGCTACTTGCGCGGGAGAAGCCGAAGGATTTTTTGATAGTAACAATGCGACCGCACCGGCGACGTGAGGTGACGCCATCGAAGTTCCGCTGATCGTCTGCGTCGCTGTTGTTGACGTGTGCCAAGTCGACAAAATGTCAGACCCGGGCGCAAAGATATCGACACAGGAACCGAAGTTGGAAAACGATGAGCGTGCATCTTGGTTCGTTGTACTTCCCACTGTGATGGCACCAGGCACTCGCGCAGGAGAGCCTAAACAGGCATCGCGATTTTCATTTCCTGCTGCAACAACGTAGGTAACACCAGACTCGATCGATGCACGAACAGCGTCGTCGATGGCTTGCGAAGCGCCGCCCCCAAGACTCATGTTGGCAACAGCAGGCTTCACATGATTGACAGTCACCCACTCGATTCCGGCGACAACTCCGGAGATGGTTCCCGAGCCTTGGCAATCCAAGACGCGAACCCCGATGAGCTTCGCGGACTTCGCAACTCCGTAGGTTGCAGCACCAATGCTACCGGCGACGTGTGTTCCGTGACCATTGCAATCAGAAGAGTCCGAATCGCTATCGACAAAGTCAAAGCCATGCGAACTTCGCCCTTGAAATTCAACATTGCGAATATTGATTCCGGTATCAATGACATAGGCATTGACGCTCGCGCCAGCGTCAGGACTTTGATAGCTTCGATCAAGCGGCAAGTTTTCTTGATCGAGACGGTCAAGCCCCCACGGGGCCTGGTTTTGAGTCGCTGAAATGGAAACTCGACGATCAAGTTCGACGTACTTCACACGCGAGTCCCCTCGCATTTGCTGGGCTTGGCTAGCCGTCATTCGGTAAACCCCGCCGCGTAAAACTCGACTAAATACAACACTTGGCGATTCGAGATCATGAGTGACCGCTATTGCGCCCATGATAGAAACTGTGAAATGGGAGTTGTCGGTACCGATTGTCGCGGCCGTCGCAAACTGCGGTTCATTTAATACGACAATATAGTCGGCCGCTCGTCCGTCCGCATGATCGGTCGCGAGCTCCATATTTTCTATGCGCGAATCAAATGGCGAACATCCAGTTCCCAAAAGAACAATCGATAACAAAATGAACGCTACGTGACTCTCAACCTTGAAACTCACAGTCATACCCCCTATGCCCCGCAAGGTAGACAGGTGGCACTGTCGATTCGGTTAACAGTTATGGTATTTTTTTTAGGCGGCGTTCGAGCGAACCGTCACGTCGGTCACGTTGAAAACGACGATGCCGTCAGAAAAGCCTTTAAACGAACGAAGTCCGCAGGGCTCAACTTGAACACTGCCTTGGACCGAAGATCGAAACCGATCAGATACTAAAATTTCACCGTCTCGCGCTTCCGCACAAAGACGAGCCGCCAAATTTACGGTCGACCCAACGACGGTGTAGGTCCAGAAAGCATTGAAACCCAGGCCACCAATAGTCGCATGGCCTTCGGCAAGTCCAATCCCAAACCCCAATCGATAACCCTGCTGTTGCCACTTCGTTGTGAGTTCGCGCACCCGACCTCGAATTTCGACGGCAACCCGAACGGCCTCCAATCGATGATTAGGAATTTCGACGGGGTCATTAAAGAAGAACATCATTCCATCGCCCGTAAGACTTCCAACCGTGGCATTGTGGGACATCGCAATTCCACCAACCACCGCATAAAACTCATTCAACACTCGCATGACATCATCCGGCGATGCCGACTCTGCAAACGCCGTGAACCCGCGAAGGTCTACAAAGAGCGAGGTGATTTCTCGGCGATGGGTGCCGATCCGAGCTTCAAAATCGTCGCCCACAATGAGCTCCGCGACGTGAGGGGAAAAGTATCGCTTAAATCGCTCGAGACGTTGCAGCTCTGTGACCTGATTTTGAACACGACTCTCAAGATCTCGATTCCAATGCGAAAGCATTTCGGCTTGTTCTTTGTTCTTAAGCTGCAACGACCTTAGTCTCAGAAGCGCTCGAATTTTCGCGAAGAGTTCTGCCGGCAGAGGTGGCTTCATGATGAAATCGTCCGCTCCTGAATCAAGCCCTTTCACCATTTCGAACTCAGATTCATTCCCTGTCAGTAAAATGATTGGAACAAACTCATTTGCCCATAACGTTCTCGCAAGTCGACAGAATTCGAAGCCATTAATTCCTGGCATTCGCACGTCTGAGATCACGAGATCGACGTCATTTTCTTTCAAGTAATCCAGGGCAGCCGTCGCCGAAGCGGCGTACGAAACATTGTAGCCATTCATTTGCATGAGATCACAAATGGTTGCACCGACATCCCAGTCGTCATCGACGACCAGGATTTTTGAATCTCGAAATTCACCGGCGTGTTGAGACACTAAGCTACTCACAGCGTTGAGATCTCCCGTTTTTACTGATCGGAAGTCCCAATTCGACACCTAAGGTATCTTGGGTCGTCTCATCAAACTTTAACATTCACCCGAGCCAGTTAGAACTGACCAGCTAATATTGAGCTGCAATGAAATCGACCTCGATTTCGGTCCCGGTTGGCTCGGGCAGAAGTTCGATTTCCTCACCAAAAAGGATAGCGTTTCGACTTGGGTCAAAAATCCAACCCTTATCTGGGTGATTTGGAATCATTTGCGAGCCAAAAGTCACTTTGATCGTGTGCGG
>JAXMMN010000526.1:0-1778 GCA_034366485.1 Bdellovibrionales bacterium | reverse complement strand
AATGGCGGCGTTTATTCGACGTCTTTAAGAGTTTATGACCTTGAAGGTGACGCGAATATCACAGGCCAAGTAATCAATGTCTTTAACGGCCAAAAACCTGCTGCGAACATCAACCTTGTTTCCAGTGATGTTATTACACCTGCGACCTTTGTGTTTAACGCTAACGGTTCTGCGACACCCAACGCTGGCGCTACTTTAAACGGCTGGAAGTGGACACTGCCAGGGGGCGAAGTGCGCCTTGGGCCCAACATGACTTATACAACATCGTTAAACGGAACTT
The DNA here is from genome assembly GCA_034366485.1 of Bdellovibrionales bacterium. Taxonomy (GTDB): domain Bacteria; phylum Bdellovibrionota; class Bdellovibrionia; order Bdellovibrionales; family JAMPXM01. The sequence continues at coordinate 1,498 of JAXMMN010000526.1, read as the reverse complement.
TTGATATCACATTAGAAGTCAGAGATTCATTGGGATTTTGGAGTGACCCGGTCACAAGAACCTATGCAGCTGCAACTGGTGTTCTACCTATCGCAAATATCACGGCTAGTAAAACCACAGCCCTTGTCGGCGAAGTGATTCAATTTAGCGGCCTAAATTCTTACACATTAAACGCTGGTGCGAACTTAGTTACCTATGAATGGACCACACCTAGTGGCTCGACACTTTTCGGCCCAGAAGTGCAGTTTGGCTTGAACTCTGAAGGCTTGAAAACCGTCACGTTAAAAGTCACGGACTCAAAAGGTTATGTTTCGGAAGTTAAATCAATTCAAATCAACGTCATTGCGCCCTCTAAGCCCGTCGCTGTGATGGCTTTAGCTGATGGTGGAAACATCATCCCTGTCACTCGTCACGGTGTTGCTCGCGGAAGCTACGCTACTACCCAAGGTGCAACAATCACAGGATATGAATGGCGCATCGTTGCGCCAAACGCACAGCCAAATGGAATCGACTTTTCTCTCTTTGGCCCAGAAGTCGACATTCTTTTTGATCAAGAAGTCACTTACACCGTTTCCTTAAGAGTGTTTGACTCTCAAGGCGGAACTTCTGATTTGGTTTCTGAAACCTTTGGTCCCCTTCAAAACACGAAACCCATTGCCATTATGAATCCGCAAACGCTTATGACCGTGGCACCAAGCATGGTCTTTTTCACAAGCTTTGGAAGTAGCGATCCCGATGGCCACACCATCATCAACTATTATTGGAATTTTGGTGACGGAACAGAAAGTTATGAACCAAGTGTGAACCACTACTACGAAAATCCAGGCGTCTACCAAGTTGAACTCGCTGTTCAAGATCAATTTGGAAAATGGTCAGATTCAATCTTCGGTGTCGTCACTGTCACAGAAAACATAGCGCCAATTGCCATCATCACGATGGAAAACGATCCCGCCGGAAACAGATTCAAGAAACTATTCTCAGCAAGCCAAAGTAGTGACCCAGACGGTTCGATCGTGAACTATTCCTGGTACATTTTCGGAAGCGGTGTTTTTGCTACCGGAGTAAATACCGAATTTACTTTCCCCGGCCCTGGTACCTACACCATGGGTCTAGACGTCTACGACGATAAGGGTGCAAGAACGCAGGCGAGCTATTTGGTGGAGATCCCTCTTAACGCGCCACCAGTCGCCAAAATCAGAATTACGAATATTGATCACCAAACCCGTACTGTTTCGCTAACGGCAGAAGATTCAACGCACGATTCTCTTGGCCTCACCTACGCGTGGGACTTTGGAGATGGCGAAACTTCAACCGACATAGCGCCGGTGCATGTATATCAAACCGACGGCGAACAGCTAGTAAATCTCAAAGTTACCGATTCTTCAGGTCAAGAAAGCATCGCATTCATTCAGCCGCTAATAAGCCAAACTCCAATCCGAATGGTTGCCGAGTATGAGGCAGGAGCTCTGCTTACTTCGGCAACCGACGGTGACACTCT
>JAXMMN010000525.1:0-5157 GCA_034366485.1 Bdellovibrionales bacterium | reverse complement strand
TTATTTGTGCTTTTGTGAACTGGTTAAAATTTCGGGTGCTCCAAGGCTTCCAAAAACAAAAACGCCGCTCTTTGTAAGCGGCGTTTGAAAAGCGTAGAATTTAGTATCGATATGGCTACGCGGTCTCTTTAAAAATATCACCCAGCAAAGACCGGCGGCCCTCTCGATTGGATTCTACGAAATACATAAGGTCGTCGACGATTTGTACGTCGCGGCCATTGGTTGGAAGGAACTTAACGCCGCTTCCAACTTCGTTTGTCCAAACGATCAGTGCATTCACTTTGCGAATTCGACCGCCAACCTTAAATGTGATTTGGAGCTTGTCTCCAGTTGCGGCGCCCTCGAGCTCATGTTCGAGGAAAGCACCGGTAAGGCTGATGTTTTTCAGAACTCCAAGCGAAGAACTACGGCCGTACGACCGTCGAAAATCGACATCGAGTTTTAGCGGGATCCTCGGTTGTGGTACCTGACTTTGTTCGTTCATTCATCACCTCAGAAATGATGGATCAAACCATTCCATTCCAGTATCTCTCATCGGCTTTTCCACATTTCCGCATAAGGTCTTGAGGTCGAGTTGAGAGGTCCTGATTTAAAAGTGAATAGAACGTATGGCGGCTCGCAGAGTGGTTGAAAGTGGCGGAGTTTTGTCGAAGTCCTAGACGATTCACGATTGGACGGTTCAGAGTGAGACAATTGGCAGGCGGCCCGGGACGACTGCGGCGCGTCAGCGATTCAAACTGAGAAGTTCCGTGATGATTTAGACATATTCCCCACCGATTTCGTCCGTAATTGACAAAGCACGGCAGACTAGATGATGTTGGGTGCGAACTGACGAACCAGTTTTGTTTGGCGACCCACGGTACCTGATCCCATCTTTTCTCTCCGTGAATAGCCGAAAAAAAATAACTAAAGCGTTAAAAATAATTTCCAAATCAAACTGACCAATCCCTATTGTCCAATTGTTCTCAAGGAGCTTTGCTTGTCGGAAACCAACGACGTTAAAGAGTCGAACGAAAGACCCAGACCCAAACCAGCAGTAGAGGGCAATACAAGTGCCCCTCAGCCGCAAGCGACGCCAGGACCAAATGTCGCAGCTCCGAATAATGGAGCCCCCAACGGAGAAAGTGGATCAGCACCAGGCCCATCTGCAGAAGGTGGCTCTCCATCCGGTAGTGAAGGCGGCGGCGGGGAGAATCGCGGTGATCGCGGACGACGTCCATTCAATAAAGATCGTGGAGGTCGTGACCGAAACAACGACCGCGGCGGCGGCGATCGAAGCGGCGGTGGAAGATTCCGTCAACAAGGCGGCGGCAGAGGTGACCAGCAAGGTGGTCGCGGCAACAATCGACCTGGCGGACCACGCGAACGAGGCGGGCCCGGTTCTTACGACCCACCTCCAATGGAAGAATCGATGGAGGCAATCGCTCCCATCACAGATGAAGAACTAAAGAGCATTGAACTTACCGAGCAAGAGCGTGCGAACCTCAGCTCGAAAAACTTAAAGTCGATGAAGATCGAAGATCTCACGACTCTCGCACTTAAACTAAAAATTGAAAACGCAGCCGGACTTCGCCGCCAAGACATGGTGTTTGAAATCCTTAAGCGCGCCGCGCGCCTCAATGATATTTTTGGCAACGGCGTACTTGAAATCCTTCCTGACGGTTACGGCTTCTTGCGTTCGCCAGATTACAACTATCTCCCAGGACCAGATGACATTTACGTCAGTCCTTCGCAAATTCGCCGCTTCGGCCTACGAACGGGCGACACGGTCAGCGGTACTGTTCGACCACCAAAAGAAGGTGAACGATATTTCGCGCTTCTCAAAGTCGAAACGCTGAACCACGAGTCTCCTGAAAAAGCGCATAACAAGCTTCTGTTCGACAACTTGACGCCGCTTTATCCGCAAGAGCGTTTGAAGCTTGAGCACACGCCAAATGAATTCACGACTCGCGTTGTGGATCTCATGTCGCCACTAGGAAAAGGTCAGCGCGCTTTGATCGTCGCTCCGCCGAGAACTGGTAAAACAGTTCTTATGCAGAACATCGCAAACGCGATTTCGAATAATCACCCAGAAGTGAAACTGATCGTTCTTCTGATCGATGAACGTCCAGAGGAAGTCACAGACATGCAGCGCACGGTGAAAGGCGAAGTCGTTTCGTCGACCTTCGACGAACCACCAACGCGTCACGTGCAAGTGGCTGAAATGGTCATCGAAAAAGCGAAACGCTTGGTTGAGCACAAACACGACGTCGTGATCTTGCTGGATTCGATCACTCGTCTTGCTCGCGCTTACAACACGGTCGTTCCACCTTCAGGAAAGATCCTATCGGGCGGTGTCGATTCGAACGCACTTCATAAGCCAAAACGCTTTTTCGGTGCTGCACGAAACATCGAAGAAGGTGGATCGTTGACGATCATTGCAACAGCACTGATCGACACAGGTTCGCGTATGGATGAAGTCATCTTCGAAGAATTCAAAGGTACCGGTAACTCGGAAATCCACCTTGATCGCAAGCTCATGGAGAAACGTATTTTCCCATGCATGGACATCAACAAGTCCGGCACGCGAAAAGAAGATCTCTTGATCAACAAAGTCGACCTCAATCGTCTTTGGATTTTGCGAAAAGTCTTATCGCCGATGAACGTCGTCGATTCGATGGAGTTCTTGATCGACAAGCTTCAGTCGACGAAGACGAACGAAGAGTTCTTGAAAAACATGTCCGGTAACTAAGCTTTTGGCCCGGAGTTCACCTCTGGCCGCCAAGCAAAGTTAGTCCTTCTCGAGGGGGCCGTCAGGGGCTCCCTTTTTATTTGGCTCGGGGTGACCTAGGCGTCTTACGTCCGTGAGTCTGGCTAAATATTCGTAATAAATAGGTAATTTCGGGGCCGACGGCAACCGCTTGCCACCCGAAGATTTATAGTGAGCGCCCTGTACGCCAATTCAGCAGGTGACAAGGGTGCCTAAGATCGTGTAACTACATGGGTCCCGAGAATTCGGACTACATAATGGGTCGACGAACTCGTGGCAGAAAGCAAAGTAGGAAAAAACATGAAAGAAGCTATCCACCCAAAATATTACACCGATGCGCCCGTCACATGTGTTTGTGGTGCGTCTTGGACAACTGGATCAACTCAAAAAGAACTTCGTGTTGATATCTGCTCAAGCTGCCACCCATATTACACTGGCAAACAAAAGATGATCGACACTGAAGGTCGCGTAGATCGCTTCCGTCGTAAGTATTCTGGCGCAGCTAAATCTACGAAGTAGATACGCCAAACTCGCTTTGGCTGAGATTCGGAATCGAAACAGCTAAAGCTTTTTAAAAGGCCCGCGATTGCGGGCCTTTTTATTTGTCTTTTGGAAATGCCTTTTAGAACAAGCGATATCAATCTTCGGAGTTTTGGATGTTTGATCGACTAGAAGCAGTGGAACAACGATATGAGCAGATTCAGCATGATCTGCAAAATCCGTCCGTGGCCTCTGACCAAGTTCGCTATCGTAATCTGATGAAGGAATCTTCTGATCTCGCGATCGTGGTGAACCTCTATCGGCAGTATCGCAAAATCAAACAAGATCGCGAGGGCGCGATTGAACTTCTCAGCAGCGGAGAATCCGATCCGACGATGAAGGAAATGGCTAAGGAAGAACTTAGCCAATTGGATGCCGAGCTTGAAGAAAAAGAAGAAGCCTTAAAAATTGCGATACTTCCGAAAGATCCAAACGACGACAAAAACGTGATCGTCGAAATTAGGCCCGGTGCTGGCGGCGATGAGGCGGCACTTTTCACTGATGAACTTTTCCGCGCTTATTCGCTGTATGCCGCTAAAAACGGTTGGAAAGTAGACATCATGAGCCGCTCCGATGGCAACGTCGGTGGCGCGAAGGAAGTCATCGCGTCGATCGAGGGTGACAAAGTTTACTCGCGACTGAAGCATGAAAGTGGTGTTCACCGCGTGCAACGAGTACCAAAAACGGAAACTCAAGGGCGCGTTCACACCTCCACCGTGACGGTTGCCGTTTTGCCGGAGGCCGAAGAGGTCGACGTTAAAATCAACGCGAACGACTTAAAGATCGATGTTTACAGGTCGAGCGGAGCGGGCGGACAGTCGGTTAACACCACAGACTCTGCTGTACGCATCACTCACCTGCCGACCGGTACCGTCGTCACCTGCCAAGATGAACGGTCGCAGTTGAAAAACAAAGGTAAGGCAATGAAGATTCTTTTATCGCGCCTCAAGGCGGTGGAAGACGAAAAGGCCGTTAAAAATGCCAGCGAAGCACGGTTGGCGCAAATCGGAACCGGCGATCGCAGCGAGCGGATCCGCACCTATAACTTTCCTCAATCGAGGGTTACCGATCACCGAATCGGGCTCACCGTTCACCAAGTCGAAGATGTCATGAAGGGTGAAATGCAGATCTTGATTGATCCTTTGATTGCTTACCATCAGGCTGAACTCTTGAAGGCCGAATCAAAAGCAACATAAGGGGTCCACAGCGTGCCGACAGTTGGCGAGATCGTAAAAAAAACGACGGTCTTTTTTCACGACAAAGGTATTTCAACCGCAAGGCTTGATTCGGAACTTCTGATTGCACGTGCACTTGGCTGGGAACGGCTGCAAGTTTTTTTGAAATTCGATTATCCATTGAGCGATGACGAGATGGAAAAGTGCCGCGATCTTGTTCGACGTCGGTCGAAGGGTGAACCCGTCGCGTACATCTTGGGCGAAAAAGGGTTTTACGAACACACGTTCGAAGTAACACCAGCTACATTAATTCCTCGACCAGAAACTGAAATGTTGGTCGAACGGGCCATCAAGTTTTTGGTCTCTAGCGAAGCCGCAAAAGCGAGCGCGAAACAGTCCTCAGTCGTGATCGATCTCGGCTGCGGCACCGGTTGCATCGGGCTATCGATAGCGGCGGCCGTACCCACTGCGAAAGTCGTCCTGGTCGACTTTTCTGCTGAAGCTTTAGAAGTTGCGAAACGAAATGCCGCGAGAGTTGGCGTCGAAGATCGGTGCGAGTTTCGTCAGGCCGATGCCGGGCTTGTCGACGAACGTCTTGCAGATCTCACCGGTACCGCGGATGTCGTCGTTGCCAATCCGCCATATATCGATCCGTCCGATGAACGAGTTGAAAAAGACGTGAGGCAATTCGAG
>JAXMMN010000524.1:0-18212 GCA_034366485.1 Bdellovibrionales bacterium | reverse complement strand
ACTTGCGCTTGCTTGTGCGCCCTTGAGGCCGGCATGATTTTTTGCGGCGGTCGAAACGATTTCATCTGAGCGTTCTGCGAGCGTTAAAGTAGTGCCATCGCGAATGACAGAATAAACCAAAAAGACAAAGAAAATCGCGACCGCGAGCTGCAGTGTCGGTCCCCAGTTTTCGAGAAAGACTTTAACGCTGTCGTTCGACTTCGCAAATATTCCGCGACGCAAATTTATCGCAGGATTGATTGATTTGCGAAGTCCTTCAATTGCAAGCCCAATGGCTGATGCTGCGACATTTTCGATTTCAGGGCTTTGTGCCACGCGAACTTGAATTTTTGTAGAAGCATTGAGGTGATTAAAGTACTCAAGCGAATTGGTGCTGATCTCGAGGGACTGCGTCAGCCACGGTCCGAAATTTTGAATTTGGCTTGCGCCGCCAGTCAACCGAAGTGATTGAATTTCTGCCCCTGCAGAGGTGCGAAGATCGAGGATCGTAGTACGGATCTCGCGGAGAAGCGGAGCGGCTGCTTCTGAAACCGCTTTGTGCATGGCGAGCTGGTCGCGAGAAACACCCGTCGTATTCAGCAAGACAAAGCTCTTCGTCTGCAGAACCTTCATGGCCTCAATGTATGGAACTTTGAAGACGGCTTCGATGTTGAGCGCAACATCATGGCCGCCCCAGGGGATCGACCGAATCGCAACGACGTGCTTCTCTCGGAAAACGACAACGTTGGTTTGTGTGTGGCCAATTTGTACTATCGCATAGGCCTCACGCACATCGTGCGCGCGAACCGACTCGTCACCAATCACGGCTTGATTTGAATTCGTCGCAGGCGGCATCCACCAATTGTCGAGAATATTAGCGAGCGCCAAACCTTCGGACGCGACGAGGCTTGGCTCGAAACCGCCATCTTTGGCCTGTTGAAGGGCTCGTTCGATCGGTGCATGAGGACAAGCGACAACAACGACGTCGACCCCATTGGGAAACACTTCAACGATGCGTGCATCAAAAACGGTTTCACTTGGATCAAACGGAATTTCTTCCTCAAGTTCAAAAGAGAGAACCTTTAAAATTTTTTGACGATCGGTAAAGGGAAGGCGCCGAAGGCGTGAAGCAACAGATTTTTGCGGAACTCCAATGATCCAGCGAACGTCATTTGGTTTTGCCGTCGACATCATGTACTGGCTGGTGAATCCGCGCAGTTGTTCGATGACTTCAACTGTTTGATCTCGCATCGGATCAGCAGAAAGTTTTAACTCCCAAACTTGATTGAGAGTCGAAGATCTTCCTGAGGTGTCAATTTCTGCAATCTTGATGCTGCTGCTGCCAATATCTACGCCGAGGCACTTCATGTCGTTAGTCTAATCGCAGATTACTGCTCGTTCCAATAGACAATCTTTGGCCGTTTTAGCTGAGGTGCCGCTGGACTATCGGCCTTGTTTGCATCTTTACCGTCGGCAGTGGTCGATTTTCCGTCCTGATCTCCTGTTTGTGCGCCTGATCCGCTTGTGCCTGTTCCGCCGTTAGCCGCGCCAGACGTGGCTTTCGTGGCTTCTTGAACCAGCGCTTTTTCCAAACGGCCACGCACTTTATCGGCGTCATAAACGATCGCCGTGATGTCACTTTGCGCTTGGCCGGATTTTCCTGTCGATCGAATTTTAAATATGGTTTCTGGCTCAAAGACCAGGGGAACCTTGGCCCCTTCGCCAAGATCGAAGGGATTGCCAGTGATTCCGATGGAACTGAGGTATTGGATGAAGTCTTCTTCGTCTTTAAAGGGACCTCGTTTGGGGTCTTGTCGGTCAGCGATAATTCGATCGATGCGTTCATCTGTGAAGCCCGTGCCGAAAGCCTTGAAGACATCTTTCGTGGCTTGATTCACACTGATGCCTTTTCCGCCGTACAAAGTGATCGCGGGTGCGATCAGGTCATAAAGCTCGTCGGTCATTCCGGCAACTTGGTGCAATTCGGGCAGCGTGCGTAGCGGTTGGTTTGGTGGAAAAAACGTGGATCTCGGTTGGTCGGAGTATGCTTGTCGTTCACTTCCGCCATTCCGAGCGGCATCATCGGAGTCAATCCAATCGGCAATGTTATTAATGACTTCTTCAAAATCAAATCCACGAAAACGCTTCGAAAAGTCTTCGTCGTTTTCAATTCTCTGATCAAAGATCTGTTTAAGCTGTCTTCTCGCGGCTTCGGCCATAATTTTCGACGGGGATCCTAGGTCATTGATGTCGACTTTGGCGCCTTCGGCCTCAATCGTGGAAAGATAGCTCACCTTGAGTGCCGTGAGATCACTGCTTTGCACAGCTTTTTTTATGTCGTCGCCCTCTGCGATGGTCATTGATTCCGGTATCGGTGGCGGCCAGAGAAATGGCTGACGCCAGATTTCGTCTAAAATTTTAGGATCAGGTAATTGGCTTGCGCCCATCGCAAGCGCTTGGCGGTAGATATGAATTCGAAGGAGGCTCATTTCCGTTCCGGCACGCGCGGCCCAATAGGCGCGGACCTGATTTACAGATTGAGTTGAAACCACATACTCAACGCTTGTCTCGTACATAATTTCCGTAGCGATCACCATGAGAAGCGTCGTCGCAAAAAGTGCCAGCATCAGTGCGGCACCGCGCTCGGACTTTTCGTTTCCAAGTCGGCCGCTAAGCAATCGGAGCTTTATCGATTTCAACGTTTGTAGAATCATTGCTGAGGCCTCGCGGGAGTGGCACCGGGCTGTGGCGAGCTGCCTGCGGCTTTTTCTGATTCATCGGGATTGTTGGAATGTCTCACTGGCGCAAGCCACGTCAAAGTTTTTACTTTCGAGTTTGGGTCTTCTTTGTTGTGAACCGTGAGACTGACTTCAACAGCGTCGGGGAAGTTGCCCCTGGTCGCGGGGTTTGAACTTTCCGTTCGTGAATCCCAAGTGTCAGTGTAGTCCGACATTCCGGCCGCGATGTAACGAAGCTTGAACTCAGTGACATACGGAACAAGAACTTGTGCCTGGCTATCTTCTTCATCTGCGGGCGAGAGGGGAAATTCGTTGGTGGGTTCGGTTCGCTCGAGACGAACTAAGCAGGATGAGTAGTACTTATTGTTTTCGCCCGATCGACAGCTTCTTAGGAAATAAAAAATCGTCGCTTGGTCGCTTTCCTTTGCATCGAGAAACCGCCTCACGTGATTGCGGGCGGTGAACGTCAATTGTTCGCCGTTTCCGACAAAGGCCGTCAATTGTTGAGGCGTGGGAAGTGGAGTCGCGCTAGCTAAGGGGTCAGGTTGGGCAGGAGTTGCTGCAACCCCCGGTGTGGGGGTGGGGGCTCCTGGGGCCGGTGTACTAGCGCCAGTTGCGCCAGCCGCTGCTTTCTTTTTCCGAAGTTCCAAAATTTTATTGTAGGTCGCCACAGTGTAATCGCGGTGGTGAAACGCGGCGCCGATATCAGAGGCAATCAGTCTCATGGCATCGCGAATGATCGACTCCTCGGCGATTTGTCTTTGCACCTTTTGACGGTTCTGTAGGCCGGCCCGTACAGATTGCGCCATAAGAACGCTTAGCCCCGCCAAAATGAGCAATGCGACCATGACTTCAATGAGCGTGAACCCACGCTGGTTTCTGTTGATCATTGCGGTGCACCCCCGGCGGGAGGAGTCGCAGGTGGCGCTCCACCGGCTGGCAGACCGCTGATGCTGATCGGCTTTGTGTAGTCCATGAAGTATGTCGAAACCGATTGCTTGATCTCTTTTGATTTCGCGCGACCACTTTTAAAATAAACAGTGACGGTGACTTCTTTGACAGCTGTCTTTACGTATTCAGTCACAGTGCGGGCAATGAGCAAAAGGATTTCATTGTTCTGACCCGAGCCCTGGTTTTGTCCGCCGAGTGCGGCCGTCAAGTCGGGCATCTCAAATTCCTTCGAGCGCATTTCCCATCGATAGTTTTTTAAATCACCCTCGAATTCGCCGGCGTCTTCCTCTTTGATTTCCGTCAGTGGTTTGCCTCGATAGAGAAGGTCGAGCTCCGTCATTTTTCGTTCTAAAAGAGCGGCCATGTTGGCATTGACTCGCGCTTTCTCGATGCGCATGAGATTCCCGCTCCAAGAACTTCCAATGACGATGAGTCCACCGGTCATGATCATGACAGCAACCAAAGTTTCCATCAGTGTGAAGCCCAACTGATTTCGTTTGAGACTGATCATTGTGCTTTCAGTTCTTTAAGAGTTGTCGTGCGATTGAAAATTTCAGCAGCTCCAGTCAATGGATGGATCGCCACAGTCCAGTGTTGCTCTTTTCGGTCGCCGATTTTTATCAGGGCTTCGTCGGAAAGACCCTGGGGTAAAAAGTGAATATAAGCGAGACCTGAGGTGATTTCTTTTTTCCGCCCTGCGATTTCAACGCCCTCGATGACAAGTCCGCCGTTCAAAGTTACGACTTTGCCAAGCTTGGGATCTTTGACGAATTTACTTCGGCCTTTGAGCGAATCTTCTCTTTGAATTTCCGTTAGCTTGGCGAGTTCTTCTTCTTGCGCCTCAGAAAGTTGAAGCGCCTGGCCGTTGGCGCTTTCTACCCAATAGCTGTGGCCTTTTTCGTCATTGAGATCAAAGACAAGTCGAAATGTCGCGTGCTGAAGGCGGGCTGCAGTGCGAAGCTCTTTGGTTTGAATGGCGATTTTGCGAACTTGGCTGCGACGGTTTTCATTTGGATTGAACAGCCGAGTGCCACCCAATGCCAAAACTCCACCCATGATGAGAATCACCACCATGATTTCAATCAACGTGAACCCGCGTTCGTCTCTCACGAGTTCATGTTAGCACAAGTTCTAGTTCGTGGTAGTATCGTTGCTAGAAAGATCTTTCGCGGTTCCATCGCCGCCTTCTTTGCGGTCCGAGCCCAAGGAGCGAAGCTCGAACGTAGTGCCGTCTGAATCGTAAAGCAGTGGGCGGTTCCAAGCGTCTTTGGGAATCCCTTTGTAGTAGGGGTTTGGGCCCCAATTGGCGCAGACGTCTTTTCCTGGATCAGCAGCGAGAGCTTGAAGACCTTGATCCGTCGTTGGATATCCACCGCAATCGGCATTGTACATTTCAAGTTGTTTTCCAATTTCCGAAAACTGAGCACGAGTTGTTTTCACGTTAGCTCGTCCGAGGTTACCAAAAACAGTTTGGCCAAGCACGGCCGCCAGTCCACCGATGATGACCATCACGACCATGATTTCGATCAAAGTTAAACCGCGCTGGTTTGCGAGGGCGAGTACGGGAGACTTTCGATTAAAATTCAACATGGTGGTTTCCTCACGGCTAAGTATCTAAATCAGATCGCAACTAAAGCAGATCGACCTAACATTCGTGGTAGTTTATCGGCTTAGCGGGTTCAGCTCAACACCCGAGGTGCTGACAGATTGCGTTAGGACTGAAGTTTTTAAAATTCTTACGATCCGCCGGCTTGAGACATTTCAAAAATCGGGACCATGATCGCAAACACGATGCCGCCGATTAAGACACCCATCACCACAATCAAGAGCGGCCCGAGGGCGGAGGTTAGGCCTTCAATTTCTGTGTCGACTTGAAAGTCGAAGCTATTGCTCACCTGGGTCAGCATTTGTTCAAGATCACCTGTTTTTTCGCCGATCGCGATCATGTGAATGACGATCGGGAAGAACTGACCGCTTCGTTTCAACGGCGCGGCAATAGATTCCCCTTCGCGGATGTTATTGCGCGCTTCATCGATGGCCTCTGCAAGTACCGCGTTACCAACCACGTTCCGGACGATGTCCATCGCCTGCAGCATAGCGACGCCACCAGCGAGGAGCGTTGAAAGAGTGCGAGCGAATCTTGAAACGGCAATCATTCGCGAAAGTCTTCCAACGAGTGGCATTTTAAGCACGATTTGGTCCCAGCGCCGCGAGCCAGAGGGAGTGCTTTTCCAGTTTCGGAAGAGTGCATAAGAAAGCACGACCACGCCGACAACAACAAACCACCACTCGACAAAGAAGCCACTGGCTGCGATGACGACCTCTGTGTACCACGGAAGCTCCATCTCGGCGCTTTCAAAAATAGCGGTCATCTTTGGTACGACGAAAATGAAAATCACTGACAACATACCAAGCAAGAAGACGGTCATGATGATCGGGTAAAGAATTGCCGAGCGCACTTTGGCCATAAGTTCGTTTTGCGCTTCGGTGAATTCTGCCAGGCGAACGAGAATGACATCAAGAGTTCCGGTGGCTTCGCCAGCTTCGCACATAGTGATGTAGATGTTTGAAAAAACATTCGGATACTTCGCCATCGCTTTGTTCAGCGTTGAGCCTTCGTTGACCTGATTTTTTACGTCGTTGATGGTGTCGCGAAGAACAGGATTTTCCATTTGATCAGCAACGGCGATCAAACTGTCGACTAAGGGAATATTCGCCTTCAGGAGCGTTGAAAGCTGGCGGGTGAGGTTGGCAAGATCTTGAATAGAAACTTTGCCGCCCGTTGATTTTTTTCCACGACTCTTTGCTGCCATGGCCTTTGATTTGTCGACGATCTCAGTGACGTAAACACCGTCTTTTTTTAGGCGCGCCCTGGCTGTTTTGATGTTGTCGGCATCAATCGTATCTTTCAGTGTTTTACCGGTCTTACTGAGACCTTTGTATTCAAAGACGGGCATTAGAGATCAACCTGTGTGCTCGAGAGAACTTCTTCTACAGTGGTTATGCCTTTTAAAACCTTGTCGATTCCATGATCTCGAAACGTAACCATTCCAAGTTCAATGGCTTTTTTCTTAATTGCTCCGCCATCTTTTCTCTGCATGATCATGGAGCGAATTTCGTCTGTCACAAGTAGCAACTCTTGAATATTGGTTCGGCCGCTGTAGCCCTTGCCGTTGCAGTGATCGCAGCCGATGGCTTTGTACATGGTCGCACCGCGAACTTGCTCGCGCGTGAGTCCTAGCGAGGCGAGTTCTGGGTCTGTTGCGACGTGTGGTTGTTTACAGTGTTGGCAAAGAACGCGAACCAGGCGCTGCGAGATCACGCCTTGGATAGAGGTTGCGATCAAAAACGGCTCACAGCCAAAGTCCATCAGTCGTGGGAATGCACCGGCCGCATCATTTGTGTGGAGGGTAGAGAAGACCAAGTGACCAGTCAAAGAGGCTTGAACTGCAAGTTCGGCCGTTTCAAGATCTCGAATCTCACCCACCATAATCACATCCGGATCTTGACGGAGGAAACTTCTTAAACCGGCGGCGAATGTGAGGCCGATTTTCGAGTTCACTTGCACTTGGCCGATCCCGTGAATCCGTTGTTCCACTGGGTCTTCAACCGTGAGGATATTGAGTTCCGAATTATTGATCCGCGATAGCGAAGCGTAAAGGGTTGTCGACTTACCGGATCCCGTAGGTCCAGTGACGAGGATAATGCCGTAAGAGCGTTTTAAGAGATCGTTTCGCAAATGCTCCAAGGTGTTTTCGCTAAAACCGAGTTGCTCTAATTGAAGAACAACATTCGATCGATCCTGAAGACGCATAACAATGCGCTCGCCGAAAGCTGTGGGGACGGTCGAGAGACGAACGTCGATGTCTTTTCCGCCTAGCTTTAAGGGGATTCGACCGTCTTGAGGAAGGCGCTTCTCGGCGATGTTGAGATTGGCCATGACTTTGATACGAGACGTGATCGAGTTCTGGAGCTTCTTTGCGGGCTTGAAGATATCAAACAACACGCCGTCAATACGAAACCGAACGGCCATGTCTCGCTCATACGGTTCGATATGAATATCACTCGCCTTTTCTTTAACAGCCCGAAAGAGGAGAGTGTTTACAAGTTTAATGACCGGGGCGTCGTCATCGCCAGCTTCTAAAAGGTCGATGATTTGATCGTCAAAATCGAGATCTTCATCTTCAATGCCGTCGAGACCGCCGAGTCCAGCCGTGCTTTTTTCATAGACCTTGTTGATGGCATCGATGATCCGAGTTTTAGAAGTCATGATCGGGACGATGCGCTTATTAAATATGACGCGGAGGTCGTCGAGGATCCGCGTATTCAGCGGATTCGTGACCAGGACCTGAACCGAGTAGTTATCTTCTTTCAGCGGAAGTGCTTCGTGCTTTTTGGCGAAACCAATGGCGATGTCGCGAACGAGATCTGCATTGATCTCGTTCACAGGAATCTCTTTCATGTAAGTGAGGCCCAATTGGGCCGCGAGATCTGATAAGATCTCATCGGGAGTCATGCCGTCTTTTCGAGTCAAAAGATCTCGCATGGGAGTACCGCTGGCCGAAGTTTGTTCGAGAAGCAGGGCGACCTGGTCCTCGCTCAAGCTTGTGTTTTTGATCAAAACGCTATCGATCTGAACAGCGGCCATTTTACTTCCTACCGGTTTATATTCACAGGTTCGTTGCTGTTGGACTTTTTAGGTCGGCGTTCACCGCGCTTAGAAGTCTTTGGCAATGCGTCCATCTTCGCACCATGGGGGTCGCGTCCGTCAAAGTTTCGTTTCACCCAATCAATGCGTTCATTCACTTTTTCGCTCGTGAGCTTCTGACTGTCTCGAACTCCGCGGATAATGCGGGGGGTGATGAAGACGACCAAGTTGATCTTCTTCTTCGTGCGACTTCGCGATTTAAACAGCCAGCCGAGGACTGGAACGTCGCCGAGGACGGGAACTTTTGTTTCGTCGACGGCTTCTTCGTCACGAATCAATCCACCGAGCACGGCCGTATCGCCTGAGTTCACAACGATGTTTGTTTTGATGGTACGATCGGAAATGGTTGTCGCGACGTTTTTCAACGCATCGGCGACCCCGGCGTTTGGATTCACTTGGCGGACACTTTGCGCAAGCTTCATTCGAACGACGTCCGAATCAGGTCGAATGTAAGGTGTTAGCTCAAGTTTGATCGTTGCCGGTTCAAACTGCGTCGTCGAGGTCGTGCCTGCTGCGGTACTTGTCGAGTTTGTAGCAACCGGAACTTTGTCGCCGACTTCAATCACAGCTTCTTCATTATCAAGCGCCATAATTCTAGGCGTCGAAAGGATATTGGACTCGATGTTTGATTGAAGGAACTTGATGAACGCGAGAAGCGATGGAACTTTCACAACGGTCGACGTTCCGGGCACGGTGAAGTCGACGGTTGCGCCGCTGCCAAAACCTAAAACCGCTCCGCTGTCGCTTCCTGGGTTTAGGATATTTGCAAGCGAACCAGCACTCGAGAAGCCAGCGCGGCCGACGCCTTTTGATCCTGGGTCGAGGTAGTAGTAAGTCGGATTCCAAGAGCGCGTTTTGTTGGCGTTCATTTCCATAATGATCGTTTCAACAAATACCTGATCCCGAGGAATGTCGATTTTGGCTAGAAGAGAGCGAACGGTGTCGTAATCTTGTTTAGAAGCCGTGATCACAAGGGAGTTTGTGTTTTTGTCGGCATTGATCTTCACATCGCCACCAAAAATATTTTGTCTATCCAGCGGTGAAGCTGGTCGAGTCGCAGCGCCGAAGGCCGAATTCGAAGCTCCACCAAGCGGGCTTGTCGCTCCGCCAGTTGATGAGGACCCGCTAGCGAGGCCGCCAATTGTTTGCGCGATCTTTTCTGCTTCGCCGTAGCGCACGTAATAAACAAACACGCCGCCTGCTTCCGCCGGATCAAGTTTGTAGTCGAGCTTTTTTACGAGATCGCGAACTTTTTCGATCCCAGCGCGGTTCCCGACAACGATCAACGCGTTGGTGCGATCGTCTGGTGCGACTAAGGAGAGTTCTTCGGGCGTCCCGCCGGCAGCAGTGCCGCCTCGAGAGCGGAATCGGGGAACATTCGCGCCAAATGCTGGTGCGCCACCAGCTCCGCCGCGAGGATCTTTGTTGATGATTTGATTGATCAGGTCCGCAAGATCTTTCGACTTTGCATAGCGGATTGGAATGACAGAAAGCTGTTCTTCAAAACCAGGGCGATCGAGTTCTTTGATGATCTTCATCATTCGTTCGACGTTGGCGCCGTAGTCCGTAATAAGCAGCGAGTTAGTCGGTTCGTATGGTGTCATCTCGCCATCTTTCGAAGGAAGGACGCGAAGTCGTTTGTTCACTTCCTCGGCGGAGATGTGTTTCAAGTGAATGATACGAGTGATGTAGATGTCACTCGTCGGCGCGTAGGCGCCGGTGTAGGTCTCGATAGAATCGCGCTGTGCATTTCGCGAAGCTTTCACTTTCAAAAACTTCCCGTAAGGCACGACTGTGAAGCCGTTGATCGCGAGTGCTGCTAAAAATGCTTTGTACGCTTCCGCGACCGTTACTTTCGAGGGAGCAATGATCGAGATTTTTCCGCGCACACCTGGATCGATGATAAAATTCTTTCCAGTCAGTTGGCCGATCGCCTTGATGACGTCAGTGATTTCCGCATTCGGGAAGTTGGCTTCAACGAGATCCGGATAGTTTTCGTCGGTCATATCTTCAATTTGAGCGTTCGCTAAAGAGGGTGCATCTGAAGATTTAGTCGGCGCAGCGCCATTGGCTGAGGACGAGCTCCCGCCAACAGTGGAACCTGTGCCGCCGCTCCCGCTGCTTCCGCCATTCACGCGAGGAAAAGTTCGTCCACCAGAATTGTCTTCGGAGCCAAATGTCGGACCTGGATCCGGAGGTAGACCTGCGGAGCCGTCATTGCCACCGAAATCGGGTGGCGTTGCTGGCGGTGCCGGTGGCGCTTGATTGAAGTTGCCAACCGGTTCGTCCAATTCCTCGTCGTCAAAGAGGCGATCAATTTCTTCATTGCTCTGCGCGAACGTGTGCACGGGCATCGACGAGATCGCGAAGATCACAGCGAGTGTCGCGATCAAAACCTTCCGTGGTGAACACGAAGAATACGCTTTTTTCATTTGGACATCCTTGTCTCGTCTAACTTGTCTCTTCTACTTCTATTCAACGATCGAGAATGTGGACGTATCCTTACGTCCTCCACGCTCGAAACCTAAACTTATTTGCGAGGCGGAGCCGCGAAGTGTCTGGAAGAGCTCCATCGCCTTCGCGGGTGAATCAATACGCTCGCCATTCACAGTTTCAATACAGTCGCCGCGACGAATGCCGAGAGCTTCCAGCACGCTGCCTGCCTGTAGCTCGGCAATGTTGAAGCATTCAATCAAACCATTTGGTCCTGTGCGGGGAACGGCGCGCGCTTGTTGAAGAATGGCTGGAAGATCTTGAAGGTAGCGATTGAGATCATCGCGTTTCACGGATCGATCATTTTCGGACGTCGCCAAGATCCCTGGCGCAACCGCGGTCGCAGAAACAACGTTAAAGCCGATGGCAGACCCTTCTTCTAGCATCTGTACGTACTCAAGTCGTCCACTGGCGTTGTTTCTGAAAATCATTTTTGAACGTTCAATCTTCGTGACTGTGCCAAGGCCTTCTGGAATTTCGCCCTCGACGCGAACGGCGATCACGTCGTTTTTCGATTTCAAATTTAATGTTGCAACCGAGCGCAAGGGGTTCGAATGAACGAGTGTTCCTACGAGCGAAATCGCAAGTTGAGTGGGTACAGGTTGTCCATCGTCTGTTTTTGTCGGCGCGCCACCGATGGGGTCCGCAATTTTTTGATCGCGCGAAAAAATATTTCTATTAGTGATGACTTGAAATTTCGACTTCTCAACTGAGCTGCGATTCATTGTGTAAACCGGGCGGAGGGTCGGCGGTTCGGTCGGCAATAGGTACTCTCGAAAATAGAGGATCCCAAGATCCGCGACGGCGTATCCTATTAATAGAACCAAAGTTATGACGGCGGCAGTCTCAAGCCCTGGGCGCTGAGAATTCATTCGGGTCGTTGCCTCTCTCAAAGATGTGCGTCAACTTATACCTATCGCAAGACTAGCAGACAGGTGGCGCGTCTCGGCACTGGATTTCAGTCGCACAGGACTTTGATCGACCTCTACTTAAGTCCTCTCTGGGTTGCCTTTGGGCGCTTCCGAAACCAGAGAGACCCTTTCAACTAGGTCTGAATTCCCTTCATGGGCAGTGTCTACTTTGTCGACGTCTTGGGCGTTCGAATCTGCGGCGGCGTGATGTTGAGTCAGGCGGCTATGTGCTGCGATTGTCAGTTTAATTCCAGCTCATTCACTTGCTGCGGGCGTTCAGTTTCGTTTTGTCCCCAGTTTTCTGTACCTTGGGCAGTCCTCGCCGGGGGCGGTTCTGGCTGGCACGCCGGATGCTGAGAACCTTAATAAGTGACGATCGACGGCACAGGGGTCTGGAAGTATTTCGAAGCCGAAGACGAATAGAGCTGACGGGTAAAAAGGGGAAGACATGACAGTGGTTCATGAGGGTTATAAATCAGTATTTTCTCAATCGACGGGCGTCGTGTTTGCGGGGCGAAACGGACTGGATTTTCTCGAGCTACGGTTGGGTACCGTTCGGATTCCAGAAGTTTCGCTCCGCTTACGCGAGGCACAGCGCATCTTGGATGGCCTTGATGTCGAGAGAATAGATCTCTTGGGGGCGATCGTTACCGACGACGAATCATTTTTCCGAAACATCAAAATTAAGAGCCTCTTGGCAGCAATTGTTCAAGTAGGGCTTTATGATCGTCTACTGAAGTCGCAACGTCCCCCAGAAGTTCTCATCGGCACCTCAAACGGAGACTCTGCATTGATGGTTTGCGCAGGACAGATGTCTTTTGAATCCATGGTCGTTCAAAGTGCCGCCATTCAAACATTGAAGCCCCGACTTCAAATCGTTCCGGCAGCTAGCCTTAACGGATCGGCTGCTGCGTCTGGCGATCAAAAGAGCCCAGCAAGTCTTCCGTTTTCTCAATCAATGAATTTGCCAATTCCGGGTATGCAGGTTCCGCTTGCGCCGCTTCCGGTGGCCGCGACTCCGCAAGATCCGTCAGAACACAGTGATTTGGGTCTTCCTTCACTTGCTGGTTTAAGTCTTACGGAATTCCGTGCGTTCATGAAAAGTGAAGATGGAACTCTTGTTGAACTTGGGCAGCCAGTTATGGATCTCAAGAAACTTGTTAGCGAAGTGGTTGAGCACCAGGGCGTCACTCGCTACATCAACTTGGGTCCCGGCACTGCCATTCCAGCAAATGAGTACGAGCAAATTGCGGAAATGACAGGAGCTGACGAGGTCACGATCATCGATTCGATCGATTTGGACCCGATGCTCAACTGGTTCTGGAAGCAAATGCGCCCAGTAGCTGGAATCGCTCAGTAATTTACCAGCAATCTCATATCGAGTTCAGCCCTTTTTGGGTTTCCAAATCGGTTCGTCGCGGTTGGCGAGCCGATTGAGATGTCTCGCCAAAACGAAAAAATAATCGTTGAGGCGGTTGATCTGAGTCACAGTCAAAAGCTGCCATTCCTCCGCTTCAGAAGCTTGGTTCGATCCTGAGTCTACTAGGAGACTCGCCACGATCGCACGTTCGGCGCGACGGGCAATCGTTCGGGCCAAATGAGCGCTGGCCGCAGGTCGAGTTCCCCCTGGAAGAACGAAGTTTTTAAGCGGGCTCAAATCCACCGACATTCTGTCCATGGCCTCCTCCAAACGCACGACGACGGCTGGCTCGATGAGCGGCAGGTGGGATCGGTTTTTAGACTGGTCTTCTCGCGATTCTCCGCCGGTTGCGAGATGCGAACCCAGAACGAACAAATCCGATTGAATCTGCGCGAGTTCCGTTTTGACCCGATCAACTTCCATCAGAGTCGAGCCCGACCAGCGTTCGTTTTCGATGTCACTGATCAGGATCCCAATCACACTATTCAATTCGTCGAGCGTCCCGTAGGCCTCCAGGCGCGGATCGTCTTTCATGACGCGTGCGCCTCCAAAAAGCGACGTGGTTCCTTGATCGCCTGTTCGGGTGTAGACTTTGCCTGCGGACTTTTGTTCGGGGGCGTTCGGTGTGTTCAACTGATTGTTCCTTTATAGGGTTCTTTTTTACGGTTACAGGGGGCCAAACGTGCGTGAGGTGGTCAACTCAAATTCGGCATCGAATGAATCTTTGTGGATTCAATCTTTTGGCAACGGCGCGAGACCATTGATAGTCACAATTCCCCATTCTGGCGAGCGAGTTCCGCTCGAGGCACCGTGGCTTTTAGATCTTCCGGAGCGCTTGCTCATGTTCGATGTCGACCGTTTTGTCGATCGCTTGTACCAGCCAACATTAGATCGGCTCGGGATTGGTTGGATTAAGACAGAGTGGCATCGTTACGCTTGTGATCTCAATCGCTTGAGTACGGATGTTGATTCCGACAGCGTCATCGGAAGCCGCAACGCATCTGGGAAGTTTCCACGCGGCCTCTTGTGGTCGATGACGACCAAGGGCGAGCGTTTGATGTCGGCACCAATCACGGACGTTGAGTTTCAAAAAATTCTCAATCGATGTTTTTTTCCATTTCACAGCAGCGTTGAAAAACTAGCTGAACACGTCAGTCCCAAGGCGACGCGCAGGGCCGAAAATCCGCTCTATCATTTGGATTTACATTCGATGCCTAGTTTTGGGACGCGCGAACATCGCGATCCCGGTGAATGGCGCGCAGATCTCGTGATTTCAAATCAGGATGGCCAAAGCTCGTCGGCCGATTTCTTTAAGCTCGTTTGCCAGGCAGGAGAAGCACAGGGGTTTTCCGTTCGACAGAACTGGCCCTACAAGGGCGGGCGAATTACCGAGGCCTATGGCCGCCCGCAGGAGGGTTGGCAAACCGTTCAGGTAGAACTCAATCGGAAGCTGTATATGAATGAAGAAACAAAACGCCCTGTACCGGTGCTGTTTGAAGAAACGCAAACTCGTGTTGGCCGGGTCTTGGAGTATGTTGCCTCACATATTGGCGATCTTCGAGCGTAAGTGATTTCAAATTGGCCATTTCGGCAAGGATGGGATTAGATTAAGTGGTATGAATTCCGAAAATAAATCTGCGCCAGCAAATAAGTCAGACTTGCGACTGAAAGTGCGAAGAGTCATCAAGGCGCTTGCTAGCCTAAAACTCGCAGTTGTGATCATTGTTTTGATCGGCATCGTGACCGCGTGGGGAACGATCGTCGAAGCACAGTTCGATGCGTTGGCGGCAAAAAAACTCGTCTATGACTCGATCTGGATGTGGGTGCCAATGGTTTTGTTGGTCATCAGCCTGACAGCGGTCATGGTGGACCGTTGGCCTTGGCAAAAACGACACACGGGTTTTGTTCTAGCTCATATCGGCATTATCATTTTGCTTCTTGGCTCGTTGATTACCCAGCGATTTGGGATCGACGGGTCTATCAGCTTCGGCATTGGTGAGAAGCAGAAGAACATTATCGTTGGTGAGACGGATCTCGCCGTTTATTCATCTTTTGATGGCGCACAATACGCGAAGCTTTTTGATCGAGAGGTCGACTTCCTCAAGCGCCCGGCCTCTAAAGAACCAATCGTGATTCCCATTCCGGAAGGTGAAATTAAAGTCGTCGAATCGCTTCCTTATGCCATCCGCGAGCAAAAATTCGTCGAGGCCGATCGCGACACGAAAGCCGGAGCTGCGATTCGATTTCAAATGCAAAATCCAAACGTCAACATTACCGAATGGATGCTTCAGCCGTCGAAAGATGGAGTTGAGACCAAAGATCTCGGTCCTGCTCAGGTGTTGATTGTCAGTCAGTTTCCAAGAGACTTTGGCGGCCGTAACGCAATTTTATTTAAGCCAGTTGACGATGAAAAGCTTGAATACAACGTTCACACGGCAAGTCGTCCCGGGATTCAAAAAGGGTTTGTAAAGGCTGGCGAGTCGATCAAGACCGGCTGGATGGGCTTAGAGCTTCGAATGTTGAAGTACCTTCCGCGAGCCAAAGAGGAAATCAGCTACCGGGCTCTTGATAAACCGACGCCGATGACTTCGGCGGCAATCAAAGTTGCTTACCGTGCGCCGGGAAAGAGTGAAATCAGCCATCAGTGGATGGGCCTCAATTCGTTGTTAAAACTTTTTTCCGATGGGCAAGTTTACGTCGTCTCATATGCGAATCGTCGAATTCCTATGGGCTTTGAAATGACGTTGAAGGATTTCCGAATCGGGCGTTACCAGGGAACGCTGCGAGCGGCGAGCTACGAAAGTTTGGTCACGTTGCCAGATTCTACGGATTATCTCATCTCGATGAATGAGCCGCTCAAGCATGCGAGCTTCACGTTTTATCAGGCTAGTTTTGAAAGCGATCCGTCGGGTCGACCCACAGCGTCTGTTTTATCCGTGAATCGAGATCCAGGACGCGGTTTGAAGTATTTTGGATCGTTGTTGCTGGTCCTTGGGGCAATTCATCTCTTTTATATGAAGCGAAGGGCTTGGCTGAAAAAGCCGGCCTCAACAAATGGTTAGGACGGTTCGAGGATGAAAACATCTTTATTTAAGTCGGTCTTGGTGACGGCACTGTTACCATTAGTTATGCCGGTGGCTTTTGCATTCTTGCCAAGCCCTGCTGTTGCGCAATCCGAATCTGGCATGGAGGCTTTGAAGCGTCTTCCAATTCAAGACTCCGGTCGAATCAAACCGTTCGATACGTTTGCGCGTGAATCCCTTCAGCTGATCTATGGTCGAACCACCTATCGTCCTCCAGAGAAACCACCTGAGGCCTACTCGGCGACCGAAAAAGGTGATTCTGGAAAGCCAGACAAACGTGCGCGACCAGCGATGGAAATCGTCGTTACCTGGTTTTTGGCCCCACAGTTTTGGGACGAACAGCCAATCATTGAATTGAAGCTTGCAGCGCTAAAGAAAGCTTTGGATTTGGAACTGACGAGAGATCGCTTCACTCCACGCGAACTGTTTGTGAACTCTCGCCTGGGGCTCGTGTTTCAGGATTTAACAGCTTATCGAGAAACGAAAGCGAAGCTGACGCCTTACTACCAGGCGGTCGCAAGATTAGAGAGTCAGATTGGTGTTTACCAGGCGATCAAAGAGGGGGCTCTGCTGCGGTTTATCCCTCCTTCGATCGCCGACACAGAGGCAAAAATAGAAAAAGAGAAAACAGATCCGCTTTTGCCGAAAGAGCCAGACCGATGGCGCGCTATTTCGGAAGTAGACGGGGCGATGAAGGAGTCTTTTGCGATTGTGGCAAAGTCCTTCATCCGCGCTCTTCCGGGCGGCACTGCGCCGGCAGAAGACGGGCTTCCGACTTTGGACGTCGCTGTTAAGAACTTTCAAGACCTCGCTCGAGCGGAGAATCCGAAGCTTTATCCAGACGGTAAAGATATTGGCATCGAAGTTCATTACGAAGAGCTCCATCCGTTTCGGCTGGCTTGGATTCTTTATGTCTTGTCGGCCATCGCAATGGCGATGGCTTGGGTGTCGCCACGAAGGGGTTTGACGACAGCAGGCTGGGTTCTGGCGATTATTGCTTTTGCGATTCACACTTATGGATTTGGATTGCGGGTTTATTTAACTGGTCGTCCGCCAGTGTCGAATATGTATGAGTCGGTGATCTGGGTTTCATGGGGAACCATTCTTTTTGCATTTTTCTTCGAATACAAACAGCGTGTGAAATTCATTTTGATGTCGGGAGCGATCGTCGCGACTCTTTGTAATATCGTCGCCGATAGCGTGCCGCACGTTCTCGATGCAAGTCTTCAGCCGCTTGAGCCGGTCTTGCGATCGACGCTTTGGCTGACGGTGCACGTCTTGACCATCACGATTTCCTATTCGGCGTTCTTCCTCGCTTGGATGCTTGGAAATCTTGGATTGGCTTTTGTGGTGAAGGGTGACGGACCGGCCAGTGAGCGAATCGATTCACTCACGATCGCCATTTATCGCTGCATGCAAGTGGGCGTTGTGCTGTTGGCAGCGGGAACGATCTTGGGCGGAGTTTGGGCCGACTACAGTTGGGGACGATTCTGGGGCTGGGATCCAAAAGAAACTTGGGCGCTCATTGCGCTACTTGGCTACGTGGCCCTCTTGCACGCGCGCCTTTCAGGTTGGGTGAAACATGTCGGGATGTTAGTGGGTGCCGTGACCTCGTTTAACCTCGTCATAATGGCGTGGTACGGAGTTAACTTTGTCCTCGGTGCAGGTCTTCACTCCTACGGATTTGGTGCCGGAGGAGTTGAGTATGTTTCGGGTTTCATTCTCGTGAACATGGCATTTGTTGGATACGCCTATGCACTCAGCCGGGGACGATCGGCTCCAGCAGTTTCCTGATGCGGGCTTCATAATTGAAACACATTTGCAGCTTTTTTTAGGGCGCGAGACCTTGCGCCCCATCAAAGGTGTCATTTTGAGGCGCGGATGTTAACGCTCGCTTTACGCCGATTAACACAAGTTTTGCGCAAGTTG
>JAXMMN010000523.1:0-2156 GCA_034366485.1 Bdellovibrionales bacterium | reverse complement strand
GGTTAAAGAACCTCAAAAAGTGAACATGACGATCTTCCGTGAAAACATCGAAGACGTTTACGCAGGCATCGAATTTCCTGCAGGCTCAGCAGAAGCAAACGAGTTCATCGCATTAGCGAAAAAGCACGGCAAAACAATTCGTGAGCTCAGCGCGATTGGCGTTAAGCCAATGTCAGCATTCGGCACGAAACGACTTGTTCGAAAAGCCATCCAACATGCGATCGCCTACAAGTGCCCAAGTGTGACGCTCGTCCACAAGGGAAACATCATGAAGTTCACTGAAGGGGCCTTCAAGGATTGGGGCTACGAACTTGCAAAAGAAGAATTCGGCGATTTCACAATCACCGAGCAAGAGCTATGGGACAAATTTGACGGCAAAGCGCCAGCTGGAAAAATCATCGTAAAAGACCGCATTGCTGACAGCATGTTCCAGCAAGCACTTCTTCGCCCTGATGAATACTCTGTTTTGGCTCTGCCAAACCTCAACGGTGACTATATGTCGGACGCTTTGGCTGCACAGGTCGGCGGCCTCGGAATCGCGCCAGGCGGAAACATCGGCGACGGCTTCGCGGTGTTCGAAGCAACACATGGAACCGCGCCAAAGTATTCAGGACAAGACAAGGTAAACCCAGGATCTGTGATTCTTTCTGGAGTCATGATGCTTGAGTACATGGGCTGGCGTGAAGCGGCGACCATGATCGAAAAAGGTCTTGGCGAAGCGATCAAAGCTAAGAAAGTCACTTACGATTTCCATCGTCAGATGGAAGGCGCAACACTTTTGAAGTGCTCAGAGTTCGGTCAAGAAATTATCGCTCGCATGTAGTTTTTGAAATTTTGCCGAAAATTTTTATTTAACATTTAGATCAGCAACGAATTGTTTGAAGGAGAGAAAATGGCTACGCATCAACGCAAGAAAATCGCCGTCATCGGCGCAGGATTTGTCGGTTCAACATGTGCTCACTGGGCAGCTGCAAAAGAGTTGGGTGATGTAGTTCTTCTCGACGTGAACGACGGCGCCGCAAAAGGCAAAGCTTTAGATCTTTACGAGGCTTCGCCCGTAGAACTTTTTGATTCGCGCATCACTGGCACCAATAACTATGCAGATATCGCAGGTTCAGATGTTGTCATCATCACTGCCGGTCTCCCACGAAAACCAGGCATGAGCCGCGACGACCTTTTGGCGACAAACGCTAAAATCATGAAAGAAGTCTGCTTGGGCGTAAAACAACATGCACCACAGTCGGTTGTCATTGTTGTATCGAACCCACTGGATGCGATGGCTTACGTCGCAAAGGACGTTCTTGGCTTCCCAGCAAATCGCGTTCTTGGCATGGCTGGCGTCCTCGATGGCGCGCGCATGAAGACGTTCATCGCAGAAGAATTGAAAGTTTCTGTGAAAGACGTGAACGCTTTCGTTCTTGGTGGACATGGCGACACGATGGTTCCGATGCCACGTCACTGTTCGGTGGGCGGCGTACCGTTGATGGAAATGCTCCCAAAAGAAAAGATCGACGCGATTGTCACTCGCACCCGCAACGGTGGAGCTGAAATCGTTGGTCTCTTAAAAACTGGTTCGGCTTTCTACGCTCCGGCTGCCTCTGCCGTGCAAATGGCAGAAGCGATCTTGAAAGACCAAAAACGAATTCTTCCATGTGCCGCTTTCCTAGAAGGTCAGTACGGCGCGAAGAACTTATTTGTCGGAGTACTTTGTAAACTTGGCGGCAGCGGTCTTGAGCAAGTGATCGAACTGAAGTTAAACGATGAAGAGCGCAAAGGTCTCGATCATTCGATTAAAGCTGTTCAAGAGCTCGTCGACGCTTTGAAAAAGCTGGAGTTCTAAATAATGAATATTCATGAGTATCAAGCAAAGGAACTCTTACGGAAGTACGGCGTCGCCACGCTTAAAGGGGTCATGGTTGAATCGGCTGATAAAGCCGTCGAAGCAGCCAAATCCCTCGGCGGAAGCGTTCACGTTGTAAAAGCACAAATTCACGCTGGCGGCCGCGGAAAAGGCGGCGGCGTGAAAGTTGCGAAATCGCTGGACGAAGTTCGCGACTACACAAAAAAGATGCTCGGTATGACGTTGATCACGCATCAAACCGGCCCCGAAGGCAAAGAAGTTCAAAAGGTTTACATCGAACAAGGCTGCAATATTA